>CAZPRX010000069.1:0-7073 GCA_964588835.1 uncultured Muribaculaceae bacterium | reverse complement strand
GGGGAGGCTTGTTGCGCATGGACAGGAATGGGTGGAGCCGGACACTTTGTTAAAATGGTGCACAATGGCATTGAATATGGTGATATGCAGCTTATTTCTGAGGCCTATTCGGTTATGAAAAACCAGATGGGGATGGATAATGAGGAGATATCTTCAACTTTTGAAGAGTGGAACAGGGGAAAACTACAGAGTTATCTGGTGGAGATAACAGCAAAAATTGTTAATCATAAAGATTCTGCAGGAGGTTACTTAATTGATAACATTCTGGATGCTGCTGGTCAGAAAGGAACGGGTAAATGGAGTGTTGAGAGTGCAATGGACCATGGAGTTCCTTTAAATCTTATTGCTACATCGGTGTTTGAGAGGTCTCTATCGGCTTTAAAGACGAAAAGAAAAATTGCTTCATCCCACTTTTTACGCCAAGTTCAAAAGGTAGATAACCCAACTATAAACGATGTTAGAGATGCTCTATTTGCTTCAAAATTAGTCTCATACACACAAGGGTTTGACCTTATGAAAAGAGTCTCAGATGATAAAAACTGGAATCTTGACCTTGCCTCAATCGCAAAAATATGGAGAAACGGCTGTATAATAAGATCATCATTCCTTAATAATATTGCAGACTCATACATAAAGGACAAAAATCTAAACTCACTATTTCTTTCAGAATTCTTTACAAAAGAGATTAACTATTCGCTTGATGGCTGGAGGAGAGTCGTTTCAAAAGCAGCGCTTGCCGGTATTCCTCTTCCTGCTTTTAGTAATGCACTAAATTATTTTTATTCTTACACAACTGAAAATCTTCCGGCGAATATTATTCAGGCTCAGAGAGACTTTTTTGGAGCTCATACTTTTGAGAGAGTTGATTCTCCCCGAGGAGTCTTCTTTCACGAGAATTGGACAGGAGAGGGTGGAGAAACTAAATCCGGAGTTTACACTGTTTAAAACAGAACATGATGAAAAGTAAAACCATGGTAATCTTCGGAGGATCAGGAGATCTTGCAAAAAGAAAATTAATACCTGCTCTTTACATGCTCCATAAGAAATCACTTCTGGAGCCCGATTTTAAAATTGTCGCCACAGGAAGGTCGTCAATTACTACAGAAGAATTCAGACAGAGGGCTCATGAATCCTTGAATATATATCTTAATAAATCTGACCTGGATAACTCCACTGCCAGCTCCTTCATAAATAGACTAACTTACTTTGTATCGGATCCGGAAAGTGTTTCAGACATTGCAAAATTAGGAGAATACATTGAAGAGATAAGTGACAAAAATCACAACACGCTTTACTATCTCGCCACCCCGCCTTCTTTGTACGATATAATACCTGGAAATCTTAATGCTGCCGGAATGGTCACTCCGGAGAGCAGAATTATCGTTGAGAAACCTTTTGGCTACAATCTTGAATCGGCTAAAAGAATGAACGATAAGCTCAGAGCTGTATTTACTGAGAAGCAAATATTCAGAATCGACCACTTTTTGGGAAAAGAGACAGTTCAAAACATCTTGGCGCTCCGGTTCGCTAATGGAATTTTTGAACCGTTGTGGAACAGAAATTACATTGAAAGGGTAGAGATTACCGCTGTTGAAAACATGGGTATTGAAGAGAGAGGTGGATTTTACGATAATACAGGTGCTCTTAGGGATATGGTGCAGAATCATCTGGTACAGCTTCTGGCTCTTGTTGCAATGGAGCCACCTATAGCATTCAATGAAAAGGAATTTAGAAATGAGGTGGTTAAGGTTTATAGGTCATTAAGACCATTGTCTGAAGATGATATTTGTAAGAGTGTTATCAGAGGCCAATATATTGAGTCTCACCTTAAGGGAGGAAAGAGAGTTGCTCCTTACCGAGAAGAGAGGAACGTCAGCCCCGCATCTATGACAGAAACATTCCTCGCAATGAAAGTAAATATTTCTAACTGGAGATGGGAGGGTGTCCCTTTTTACATAAGAACAGGAAAACAGATGCCTACAAAGGTTACTGAAATTGTTATACATTTTAGGCAAACTCCTCATAAGTTATTTAGCAGTAGAAATAATCGTCCGGAACAAAATCAGCTAATCATAAGACTTCAACCAAATGAGGGAGCTGTTTTGAAATTTGAAGTTAAGGTTCCAGGATCAGGATTTGAGATTAAACAGGTCCCTATGGAGTTTTCGTACGATAAACTTGGAGGAGTTCAATCTGGCGACGCCTACTCAAGATTAATTGAAGATTGTCTTAATGGTGAATCAGTACTGTTTACAAGAAGTGACGCTGTTGAGGCCAGTTGGTCATACTTTGATCCCATTTTAAAGAGTTGGGAAAATAATGACAATATACCTCTCTATGGTTACCCCGCCGGAACATGGGGACCAGAGGAGAGTAACAAGATAATTGAAAGCGGTAAGAGTTGGACAAATCCGTGTAAAAATCTTACTGACACTGACAAATATTGTGAATTATGAAAAGTCCATCTCGCCAACTTACAGAGAGAATAATTAAATTATTAGCTAATCATAATGCTGAATCAAAGATGAATATTGCTATATCAGGAGGAAGCTCTCCTGACAATCTTTTCCAGCTTTGGAAGGGAGAGTATTCAGCTTCGATAGATTGGACAATTATAAATCTGTTTTGGGTTGATGAGAGATGTGTCCCTCCCGACCATCCTGATAGCAACTTCGGAAGAGCTTTCAATAATTTTATAAAGTTTGTGGATATTCCAGACTCAAATGTTTTCAGGATAAAAGGTGAAATTGATAATTTAACTGCAGCATTAGATTACGAATCAATAGTAAGAAGCACACTAAACAATAAACCGGGATTTGATTTAGTAATTCTTGGAATTGGTGAAGATGGACATACATCATCGGTCTTTCCCGGTCAAAAAGAGTTGTATATTTCTGATTATCTCTACAAATCATCAGTAAATCCAAATTCTGGACAAAAAAGAGTAGCGCTGACATTATCAGGAATTTTGAAGTCAAAGGAGATAATATTTTATCTGGATGGTCCGTCAAAACTTCCAATACTTAACGAAATCTCAATGAAGAGCGCTGGAATAGAGCTACCTGCAGAATATGTTTTCAATAAAGCGACAAAATCCTGGGTATATTGGGATAATGCACCATCTCTTGCCCATATTAATATAAATTCTATATTTGTGATATAGATTATGGAAAATGGTAATATCATAATTTCAGGCAACTTTGAATATAGCGCCGAGACCTTTGAAACACTCATAGGTGTTTTACCGGGATTTGTGTACAGGTGTAAAAATGACTCTGAATGGACAATGCTGTATATTAGCAGTCAATGTGAAGATATTACAGGATACTTGCCGGATGATATTATTTACAATAATAGGATTTCATTTAATGAAATAATATCTCAAGAGTATAGACATTACCTGCATGAAAGATGGCATGGAATATTGAAGATACGAGGTGTTTTGAAAGAGGAGTACAGAATTATCACAAAAGATGGTAAAATTAAATGGGTTCTTGAACAGGGAAGGGGAGTTTTTGATGAAAATGGCAATTTGAAATACCTTGATGGTTATATAACCGATATAACTTCACGGAAAGAGGCAGAAGACAGACTTGTTCAAAAAAATATTGAGCTTCATCTGTCTAAAGAGAGGGCGGAGGAGAGTGAAAAGTTAAAAACGGCATTTCTTGCAAACCTCTCTCATGAAATCAGAACGCCTATGAATGCGATCATGGGATTTGCAGAAATGCTCAAAGAGGACGACCTTGATAACAATCAGAGAGATAGTTTTATTGATATTATAAACCGTAGTGGTGCTCATTTGCTCTCAATAATTAATGATATTATTGAGATGTCAAAAATTGAATCTAAGCTTATAAAACCAAATTACGAAGAGGTAGACGTTGACCTGCTCCTAGATGTTGTTTACAAGACTATGCTTGCAACTCTTCCAGTTGATAAAAAACTGGATCTTAGATACCTGTCCTCTGATAAACAACTTGAATACAAAATCAGTACAGACCCTGTCAAGCTAAGACAAATAATTTCGAATCTTCTCTCAAATTCGATTAAATATACTGATGACGGATATGTAGAATTCTGGTATGAAATATCAGATTCAGGACCGGATAAAAACATAGTATTCTTCGTAAAGGATACCGGTATTGGTATTGATAAAGCATATCAGGAGGAGATTTTTGAGAGATTCAGGAGGATTGATACTGACAAGCAAACGATAGGGAGAGGAGGCTCCGGACTTGGCCTTGCAATCTCAAAAGCCTATGTTGAGATGTTAGGTGGTAATATTGAGGTTGAGTCTGAATACGGCAAAGGGTCACTCTTTCGATTTTCAGTTCCTCTTATTATTTGCAGTAAATCAAGGAAAATCAAGGATACAGAACTATTAGAAAAAGGATTTGAGATGAATAACCATATGAGAATACTAGTTGCTGAGGATGAAGACACTAACTTCTTGTACCTCTCTGCATTGCTATCCAAGTGTCATCACACTGTTCTGAGAGCTGTAAACGGACAGGAGGCTGTTGAAATTGTAAAAGACGATAGCAATCTGGACCTTGTATTAATGGACATAAAAATGCCTGTATTAAATGGATACGACGCATTAAGACTTATAAAAAAGTTTAAACCGACGCTTCCTGTAGTTGCTCAGACAGCTTATGCGTTATCTGATGACGAGCAAAATATCAGAGCTGCCGGATTTGATGGCTATATCGCCAAGCCTATAATGAAAAATAAACTTGTCTCAATTCTGGAATCAATTACTAAACACTTATGAAATTTTCAAAATCCTATTTACTGCTCATGATTTTTATCATGAACTCAATCTTTTATGCATCACTTAATGCACAAGAAAATATCAAATATCAAACTCCGCCTGCTGAAATTATGGAGCTGGCAGATTACGAAAGAGCTCCATCAGTAATGATTGATTCTCGAAATGAATATCTGATATTTACTTACAGAAATACTTACAAAAGTCTGGATGAACTAAATCAACCTGAGTTAAGACTTGCAGGACTCAGAATCAATCCTGTAGTTAACATTTCATCTACTGTCACTTATGTAAATAATATCAAGATAAGAAAAGCAGCAGAATCTATTGAGACTCAGCTTGAGGGCCTTCCATTAAACGCCAAGATATCGAACATCCAGTTCTCTCCTGATGAGAAAAGCCTGCTTTTCACTATTTCAACATCATATGGTGTTGAACTTTGGGTTGCCAGTCTTGAAAGTCGCAAAGCAGTAAAATTAGGTGATAGATACCTAAATGCTAATATGGGTAATCCTGTGACCTGGTCAAGAGATGGAAGCTATGTAATTGCCCGATTTTTACCGATTAACAGAAAGCCATTAATTGATGAGTCAAAGAATATTCCTGATGGTCCTATAGTATCTGTTAGTGAAGGTAAGGTATCCCAGAACAGAACATACCAGGATCTCCTTAAAAACAAGAACGATGAAACTAATTTTGAAACTGTCGCAACCTCTGAATTATGGAGAGTTAACATCTCAGATGGTTCCAGTAATCTTTTTCTGAATGCAGATCTGTATTCAGGAGAAAGTTTTTCTCCTGATGGCGAATTCATTATGATTTCAACAATCGGGAAACCATACTCATACATTGTTCCTCTTAACAGGTTTCCTCAGATTACTAAAGTTTACACAAAAGAGGGTGAATTGGTGAAAGAGGTTAATAATGTTCCTCTTATTGAAATCCAACCTAAGGGATTCAGTTCAACAAGAACAGGTAAAAGGTCAATGGAGTGGAGAGCTGATAAACCATCGACTTTATACTATGTTGAAGCTCTGGATGGAGGAGATCAATCTGTAGAGGTCCCGTTCAGAGATGTTTTATATACTTGGGAAGCACCATTTAACATGGAACCTAAAGAGATGGTCAAAATTCCTCAGCGTTATGCCGGTATTACATGGGGAGACGATAATACTGCAATTTTAAGAGATATGTGGTATGACACAAGAATGTCTTCAACATACATCTTTTCACCGTCGCTTTCTAATCAGACCCCAAAATTGATAAATAAAAGAAACAGGCAGGACATATACTCAGATCCTGGATCATTTGAAACAAAAAGAAATCAGTTTGGAAGATATGTTCTTGCAATTGAAAACGGTAATTTGCTTTTAATTGGAGATGGGTATTCAAAAGAGGGTCAATTTCCATTTATTGATGAGTTCAGTTTGAAAACTCTTAAAACTAAGAGGTTATATCAATCAAGCTACACCAACAAAAAAGAGGATATACTTTCAATTACCGATTTTAAGAAAGGATTGGCACTTGTCAGACTACAATCAAAAACTGAGTATCCAAATTACTATTTCATTAATTTCCGAAAAAAATCAGAACCCCAGAAACTTACTGATTTTGCTAATCCTTTCAAGAAACTTGAAGGAGTTCACAAAGAGGTTATTAAATACAAAAGAAATGATGGCGTCATGTTATCAGGAACTCTTTATCTTCCTGCAGGCTATGATAAAACAAGCGGTAAAAAATTACCACTTCTCATATGGGCATATCCTGAAGAGTTTAAGGATGCTGCCTCAGCAAGCCAAAGTACGCATAATCCAAACGAATTTACAGCTCCATCATATGGCTCATTCGTATATTGGGCTGCAAAAGGATACGCAGTATTGGACGACGCCTCTTTTCCAATAATTGGTGAAGGTAATGCAGAACCTAATGATACGTTTATTGAACAACTTGTTGCAAATGCAAAAGCTGCTATTGATGCAGTGGATTCACTCGGATATATTGACAGAAGTAGAGTAGGTGTAGGCGGACATTCATACGGTGCGTTTATGACTGCCAATCTTCTGTCTCATTCAAATCTATTTGCCGTAGGTATTGCAAGAAGTGGCGCTTACAACAGAACCCTGACTCCATTCGGTTTCCAGAATGAACAAAGAAATTATTGGGATGTTCCTGAGGTCTATAATACCATGTCGCCATTTATGAATGCTTCAAAAGTGAAGACTCCAATGCTTCTTGTACATGGAGAAGCAGATAATAATCCTGGAACTTTCACTCTTCAGACTGAGAGATATTTCCAGGC
>CAZPRX010000068.1:0-7092 GCA_964588835.1 uncultured Muribaculaceae bacterium | reverse complement strand
GAAGAGAAGCTTGCAGCCAAAGATGCTCTCCTTGCAGATTACGCAATTAAGAGTGAGAGGGTTCATACAGTAAATCAGCTGCTGAAGGCATACACAATGTTTGAAAAGGATGTTGAGTATGTTGTAATGGATAATAAAATCAAAATTGTAGACGAGCAAACAGGACGTATCCTTGAGGGAAGAAGGTATTCAGACGGACTTCACCAGGCGATTGAGGCTAAGGAGATGGTTAAAGTGGAGGCTGCAACTCAGACCTTTGCAACAATCACTCTTCAGAACTACTTCCGGATGTATCACAAACTTGCTGGTATGACAGGTACAGCCGAGACTGAGGCGGGTGAGTTCTGGTCAATCTATAAACTGGATGTGGTTGTTATCCCTACAAACAGGCCTATCACCAGAAAAGATAACGATGACCTTATTTATAAGACCAAGAGAGAGAAGTATAATGCAGTAATTGATGAAATTGTCAATCTTACAAAGGCTGGAAGACCGGTTTTAGTGGGTACAACTTCGGTTGAGGTCTCTGAGCTACTAAGCAGGATGCTAAAGATAAGAGGGATTAAACATAATGTCCTTAATGCAAAACAGCATGCAAGAGAGGCCGAGATTGTGGCGGAGGCAGGTCAGCCATCGGCAGTTACCATTGCCACAAATATGGCGGGCAGGGGAACAGACATTAAACTGGGCACCGGAGTAAAGGAGGCAGGTGGTCTTGCAATCATCGGTACTGAAAGGCACGACTCAAGGCGCGTTGACAGACAGCTTAGAGGTAGAGCGGGAAGGCAGGGAGACCCTGGAACATCAAGTTTCTTTGTGTCACTTGAAGACGATCTTATGCGTCTGTTCGGGTCTGAGCGGATTGCATCTTTGGTAGACAGGATGGGTCTTAAAGAGGGTGAGGTTCTTCAGCACTCGATGCTGTCAAAATCTATTGAGAGAGCGCAGAAGAAGGTTGAGGAGAACAACTTTGGTATCAGAAAGAGGCTTCTTGAGTATGATGACGTGATGAATTCACAGAGAGAGGTTATCTATACAAGACGGAAAAACGCCCTCAATGGAGAGCGAATTGATGTGGATGTGCAGAACATGTTAAATGACTACTGTGAATCTCTCGTAGCAACTCACCATGGCAATTCAGACTATGAAGCGTTCTCATATGAAGTGATCAGACAGCTCTCAATTGAGCCGGGCATAAGTGAGGAGATGTACAACAAAGAGTCTCTGAATGTTGTGACTGACGCTTTTCTGGAAAATGTGATGCAGGTTTACAAGAGGAGAGTAGATGCCCTTGTGGATAGAGCATGGCCTATAATGAAGCAAATATATGAGACACAAAGTGCCACATATGAAAATATTGCAATTCCTGTGGGCGACGGAAACAAAATTATGCAGCTTGTTGTTAATCTCAAAAAGGCATACGACAGCAACGGCAAAGAGCTTGGTCGTGCACTCAACAAAATGATAACACTGCTCATGATTGATGAGCACTGGAAAGAGCACCTCAGAGAGATGGATGACCTTAAGCAATCTGTACAGAATGCTACATATGAGCAGAAGGATCCGCTTCTTATTTATAAATTTGAGAGCTTCCAGCTATTCAAAGGGGTACTTGACAAAGTGAGCAGAGATGTTTTGGCATTCCTGCTTAAGTCACAAATTCCTCTTACTGAAAGGAGGGAGCCTGTAAGCGTAAGAGAGGAGCAGAGGAAGAAGACAGATCTCAGCAGAATGCAGACCTCAAGACAGGACCTTGTGGCTTCATCAGGTGAGCCCAAGACTCAGGCCCCTGTTCATGTTGAGAAGAGGGTGGGGAGAAATGACCCATGTCCGTGCGGCAGTGGCAAGAAGTTTAAAAACTGCCACGGTGCAAACGAATAATGTAGAACTTAAAAAGAATTGACAATGTTTGATTTGATAGTTATCGGTTCCGGTCCAGGAGGTTATGTAGCTGCTATCAGAGCATCACAGCTGGGCATGAATACTGCTGTAATTGAAAGAAGTGAGCTGGGTGGGATTTGCCTCAACTGGGGTTGCATTCCTACAAAAGCGCTGCTTAAAAGTGTTCAGGCACTTCACTACGCAACACATGCTTCAGATTATGGATTTGAAATTGAGGGGAGTGTTAATCCGGACCTTACAAAAATTGTAGAGAGAAGCAGAGGTGTCTCAGCTAATATGAGCAAAGGGATAGAGTATCTCTTTAAAAAGAATAAAATTACAGTAATCCAGGGAAGCGGAAAGATTGCATCGGCCGGTAAGGTGGATGTGACTGCAAACGACGGAACTGTTACCACTGTTGAGGCAAAGAATATAATTATTGCAACCGGTGCAAGGGCTAATTCACTCCCTTTTGCCTCGATTGACGGTACGAAAATAATATCATACAGACAGGCACTTGTTCCGCAAAAACTGCCTGCAAGTCTTGCAGTAATAGGGTCCGGAGCTATAGGCAGCGAACTTGCTTACTTCTATCGCTCTATGGGATCTGAGGTTCACTTGATTGAGTTCCTTGATAACATAGTTCCTCTTGAGGATGATGAGGTTTCTGCACAGCTAAGCCGGTCTTTCAGAAAGATGGGTATGAAGGTGATGGTATCATCTAAGGTTAAGTCAGTTGATACATCAGGAGACTTGTGCAAACTGGTTGTTGAGACTAAAAAGGGAGAGGTGATAGTAGAGGCCGAACAGGTTTTATCGGCAGTGGGAGTTATCCCGAATACTGAAAACCTCGGACTTGAGGAGATGGGAATAAAGACAGAGAGAGGTAAGATTGTGGTAGATAAGGCGTACAGTACTAATGTATCAGGCATATTTGCAATAGGAGATGTAATTGCCACTCCTGCACTTGCTCACGTAGCATCGGCAGAGGGTATCAACTGCATTGAACAGATTGCAGGGCTAAATCCGCCGCCTGTTAACTATGAAAATATCCCGGGATGTACCTATACAACTCCTGAAATATCTTCTGTAGGTCTTACAGAGAAGGCAGCAAAGGAGCGCGGACTTAACATTAAAGTGGGCAAGTTTCCGTTTACAGCATCAGGAAAAGCAGCAGCAGCAGGTGATAAGGATGGTTTTATTAAACTTGTTATAGATGCTGATTCAGACAAGGTGTTGGGTGCGCATTTTATTGGTGCCAACGTTACAGAGATGATTTCCGGAGTCGTGGTGGCACGTAATTTGGGAGTTACGGCACGAGATTTAATTCACTCGGTACACCCTCACCCAACTATGAGCGAGGCTATTATGGAGGCAGCAGCAGCCTCACACGGTGAGGTAATACATATTTAAAAGTTTGTTTATGGCAAAAAATGAAGTAGTTCCGCAAATCAATGAGGTAAATCGGATTGCAGGAGGAACAGAGCTAAGAGGAACTCTAATAACCACAAGCGACATAAGAATCGACGGCTTTTTCGAAGGTAAGATTCAGACACGGGGAAAAGTAGTTATCGGTGATAACGCCCAGTTTATAGGAGACCTTTTCTGCGGTAGTGCAGATATATGGGGAAAAATGGAGGGTAACCTTGTCACGGGACACCAGGCTGGATTTAAAAGCAAAGCTAAATTTGAGGGGGCTCTTCAATGCAACAAGATGTCCATTGAGGATGGGGCAACTTTCAACGGAACATGCCGAATGATTAGCGAGGCTGAATACAGCGAGATGGTTGAGAAATACAATAGCTCATCCAGGAAACAAAAGTAACTGATAAATTCGGTAAACTAGACTTCAGGAGTGCCTTTACCAAGGCGCTCCTTTATTTTATAACTATTTCTTTCCGTGCTGTTTCTTGAAACAAGCTCTCCTACAAATCCGGCAAGGAAAAGCTGCATCCCAATAATAAGTGCAACAAGTGAGACGTAGAAAAGAGGCTGATCAGTGACCTGTCTGAACTTGAGTCCGTTTGCCTGGGAAATAAGCTTATCTGCCACTAAATATGCAGCCGTAGCAAAGCCGATGAAAAATGTAAGCGTCCCAAATGTGCCAAAGAAGTGCATCGGCCTTTTACCAAATTTTGCAAGAAACGAGAGGGTAATGAGATCGAGAAAGCCGTTGACAAATCTGTCCATCCCAAATTTGCTCTTGCCAAACTTCCTGGCCTGGTGCTTCACAACCTTCTCTCCAATTTTTCTGAAACCGGCAATCTTTGCCAGATAAGGGATATATCTGTGCATCTCTCCGTATACCTCAATGTTCTTTACAACTTCAAGCCTGTATGCCTTTAGTCCGCAGTTCATATCATGGAGTTTTAGCCCGGTAACCCTTCTTGCAACTCTGTTGTAAACTTTTGATGGGAGATTTTTTGCAAGTCTGTTGTCTCTTCTCTTCTTTTTCCATCCGGAAACAAGGTCATAACCTTGAGTAACTATCATCTCGTAAAGTTCAGGAATCTCCTCCGGATTATCCTGTAAGTCAGCGTCCATTGTAACTACAACTCTACCTTCAGCTGCCTCAAATCCTGTGTATAGCGCTGCAGATTTGCCGTAGTTTCTGCTGAAACGAATAGCTTGAGTAGTGGAATAATGTTTTGACTCTCTTTCAATAACCTCCCACGACCTGTCTGTGCTGCCGTCGTCTACAAGAATAACTTCATATTCCAGTTTCTGAGAGGCAAGTGCTCTCTCAATCCAGGAGAGCAACTCCGGAATAGACTCCTCTTCGTTGTATAGTGCTATGACAATTGAAAGATCCATCTTAATATCCTAAAGTGTTATTGAGCAAATATATCTCCCTTTTTTGTATAGTTGGCTACTATAGCAGAGACAATCATCCCAAAAAGTGTATAATAGATTAGAGCGAATACGAAGGCCAGCTTAGGCAGATGCTCCATAACTCCCATAACGGCTTCTGCTCCGTCCGGATTTGAAGACTGCATACTTTGAGCAACAAGCTCCATCTGAGATGATGTGGCCTCAGGAAATAAAAATCCCATATGAAGGAACAGATACGCAGCACCTATAACAGATGAAAGAAGACAGAGAATTGTTCCAAAATGAAATCCCTGTTTGTAAGTGAATGTCTCAAAGTTTTTGCTGTACTCTTTAATGAAGTAGTAAACAAGGTAAACGCTCAATGATAGCTTCACTACCCATATTACTATACCCATAAAACCGGGCATTGAGGGAAATACTGCCTGAATCAATGTTGCCAGTATTGTTACAAGTGCGAGAATAATTGCATTCTGAGCAGCTACACTCCATTTATTGCTTTGCATAATTGCTTAAGTATTAGGATTATGAATTAAGGTTGTCAGATTCAAATTTAGCTAAAAATCATCACTCTCCAAAAATAATGAGGTTTAGAAAAATATGTTTAAATTTGCGAGATTTATTTAGAGAGGTACATTATCATGATTAACATTACATTTCCCGACGGAAATATCAGGCAATACCCCATGGGGACCACTCCTCTGGAGATTGCAAACGGCATCAGTCCAAGGCTTGCAGCTGAGGTTCTTGCCGCATCCGTCAATTCAAACGTTGTAGAGGTTACAAGGCCCATAAACGAAGACGCTGCTATAAAACTACATAAATGGGATGACCAGGAGGCAAAAAATACATTCTGGCACTCTTCTTCACACCTTATGGCAGAGGCTCTTGAGCTTATTTATCCGGGTATCAAATTTGGAATAGGCCCATCTATTGAAACCGGCTTTTACTATGACGTTGATACGGGAGAGCAGAGCATAACTGAGGCAGACCTCAAGAAAATTGAGGATAAAATGCTTGAACTGGCAAGAGAGAAGCAGCACTTTGTTCGCAGAGAGGTGAGCAAGGATGAGGCAATGAAGACTTACACCCAGAAGGGTGATGAGTACAAGTGTGAGCTAATTAAAGATCTGGAAGACGGAACAATATCATTCTATACAAACGGCTCCTTCACTGACCTTTGCAGAGGGCCACACCTGGCAGACACATCGGTTATTAAGGCTGTTAAACTTACATCTATAGCCGGTGCATACTGGAGAGGCAATGAGAATAACAAGATGCTCACACGTATTTATGGAGTGACATTCCCTCAGAAAAAACTTCTGGATGAGTATCTTGTGATGCTCGAGGAGGCAAAGAAGAGAGATCACAGAAAGCTGGGCAAAGAGCTGGAGCTGTTTGCATTCTCGCAAAGAGTGGGTCAGGGTTTGCCGCTTTGGCTTCCAAAGGGGGCTATGCTACGCGAGAGGCTTGAAAACTTCCTGAAGAAGGTTCAGAAGGAGCACGGATATCTTCCGGTAATGACTCCTCACATTGGACAAAAAGAGCTCTACGTAACATCCGGTCACTATGCAAAATACGGCAAGGATTCATTCCAGCCGATTCATACACCACAAGAGGGGGAGGAGTTTCTGCTTAAACCCATGAACTGTCCTCACCACTGCGAGATTTACAAGACTAAACCAAGGTCATATAAAGATATGCCGCTCAGACTTGCTGAATTTGGCACTGTATACAGATATGAACAGAGCGGAGAGCTTCACGGGCTCACAAGGGTTCGTGGATTTACTCAGGACGATGCTCACATTTTCTGCCGCCCTGATCAGTTAAAAGAGGAGTTTATCAAGGTGATTGACATTGTTCTCTACATCTTTAGAACTCTTGATTTCAAAGATTATACAGCACAAATTTCATTAAGGGACCCTGAGAACAGAGAGAAGTACATTGGCTCTGATGAGAACTGGGAGAAGGCAGAAAGGGCGATTATTGAAGCCGCAGCAGAGAAGGGTCTGAATACAGTTGTTGAGACAGGTGAGGCCGCCTTCTACGGTCCTAAGCTTGACTTCATGGTAAGAGATGCTATCGGAAGAAAGTGGCAGCTTGGTACAATACAGGTAGATTATAACTTACCTGAGAGATTTGAACTGGAGTATGTTGGTGCGGATGACAAGAAACACCGTCCTGTTATGATTCACCGTGCACCATTCGGATCTATGGAGAGATTTATAGCAGTTCTGATTGAGCATACGGGAGGTAAATTCCCATTGTGGCTATCGCCAGAGCAGGCCGTAATATTACCGGTTAGTGAAAAATACAACGATTACGCTAAAAAAGTTGCAGATTTTCTAAATAATGCCGATATTCGCGCCTCAATTGACGATC
>CAZPRX010000067.1:390-7116 GCA_964588835.1 uncultured Muribaculaceae bacterium | reverse complement strand
GGATTATATTGCCAATATTAAAAGCAAATTTGTTTCTCAGTCTGAGGTCTCTGTTGCCGATTCTCTTACAGTAGCCTACAACAATTATCTTGAAGTTATTGCTAAAGCAGCATCTGTTATGACCCTCAAAAAGGAGGAGAGGGCTGCCTGGTACAAAAATGAGCTTGTACCTGCTTATCAGGAATTACTAAAGCTTAAAAGAGGTCTCGGACTCTTGACACAGGGAGCTTTGGCTGAAAATACCGCTCATCTTCAAGAGGGTTTTTATCGCAGTATAATGCCAGGTATCATTGCTGTTGCAGCAGGTATTCTTCTGGTTTTGTTATTTAACTATTTTATCAATCTCTATTTTATTTCTCCTATTTTGCTGATATCAAGAGGACTAAAAAGTTACAAAGAGTTTAATAAAAGTTATAATGTTAATTTTGATAATGACGATGAACTCCAGGATCTCAATTCAGAAATTAAGACACTGTTAGATGAGCATAAGAATTTGAAAAAATCCAGAGAATGAACCTTAAGAATGTTGCAAGAAATATTGGATTGGCCCTGCTGCTGAATGCCATTTTTATGTTCATATCGGCGGCAGTATCAGTTTTTTATGGATTAGATAACTCATTCTCACCATTGATTCTTAGTGGTATAGTAACATCAGTGGTTGCCTCATTTCCACTGATCTTTGTAAGTAAATCTTCAGAAATAAATGCAAAGGAGGGTTTGGTAATAGTTGTACTCTCATGGATATTCTCATGCCTGTTTGGGATGTTGCCCTATATACTATATGGTGGTGAGTTTTCGATAATTAATTCCTGGTATGAGAGCGTTTCCGGATATACGACTACAGGTGCAACAATTTTAGTGAATGTAGAAGATTTACCTAAGGGATTATTATTCTGGAGAGCATCAACGCACTGGCTTGGTGGTTTGGGTGTTGTCCTTTTCATGCTTCTGATACTGCCCTCTATCTCTGCTTCCAGGATGCTTAGTAAGTTTGAAATTTCATCATTATCCAAAGATAATTTCAGATTTAGAGCTCAGCAGACTGTAAGGGTTATTTCCACAGTTTATCTTGGTCTTACTCTTCTTGAGACACTATTATTAACTCTTGCAGGGATGGATTTTTTTGATGCAATATGCCACTCTTTTGCCACGATTGCTACTGGTGGTTTTAGTACAAAAAATTTATCTCTAGCACATTATGATTCATTATTAATTGATTCAATAGTGATGGTTTTCATGCTTCTCTCCGGAATGCACTTTGGATTACTATATAGTGCGTCTCTTGGAAAGGTTAGACCACTTTGGAAATCGCCTGTTATAAGGTATTATCTTGCTTCAATTTTAGTTATCTCACTAATTATTACAGTCACTCTTAAGATAAACGGAATTGAGGATGACTGGTTACATGCAGCAAGACATGCTTTTTTTCAGGTGATTTCTGTAGGAACTACAACTGGATTTGCAAGTGCTGACTCTAGCATATGGCCCTCTTTTGCAATTTTGTTGATGGTATTTCTCACAATTCAATGCGCTTGTTCAGGATCTACATCAGGAGGGATGAAAGTTGACAGGGTACTTATTTTTTACAAAGCATTTAAAGCTCAGGTAAAAAAACAAATTCACCCTAACGCTGTGGTTCCAGTAAAACTTGGTGATCAAGTTCTGGACAGGGAGATAGTTACATCTGCATCATTATTTATTGTCCTCTATATATCCATTGTTTTTTTGGTAACGCTCATTCTGACCTTCTTGGGTGTTGATTTGCTTGACGCTTTCACTGCTTCTGCGGCTAATATGGGCAATGTTGGACCCGGTTTTGGATCGGTAGGTTCACTCGGAAATTATTCTCAAATCCCTGCAATGGGAAAGTTTGTCCTTTCAGTTCAGATGTTGATGGGACGTGTTGAGATTTATTCGATGTTACTGATTGTACTTGTTTTCAGAAAAAGATAATGGAGTCTATGTCACTAGCTGAATTTTTGGAAAAGAAGATGCTGGAAGGATTGGGATTTGAGCCCACAGCTTGTCAGGTAGATTTAATTAGGAACCTTTCTGCGTACATCCTCTCATTTGGCTCATCACCGCTTCCAGGTGGTAAAGAGATAATGATAATTAATGGTTATGCTGGAACCGGTAAAACATCGGTTTTAGCTTCATTAGTAAAGGTTTTGGATCAGTTTGAGCGAAACTCCATTTTACTTGCACCTACCGGCAGGGCTGCAAAAGTTCTGAGTGGATATACCGGAAAAAGGGCTTACACTATACATAAGCACATCTATAGACAGCGCTCAATGAGCGATGGTATGGGACTCTTTAGTCTGAATGTAAATCAGAATAAGGAGACTATATACATCGTTGATGAGGCTTCACTTATTTCAAATGAGAGTGACGGATCTGCATTTGGATCAGGACATCTTCTAGATGATCTTATCCAATACGTCTATTCAGGGGATGGAAATAAGTTAATACTTACAGGTGATTCAGCACAGTTGCCACCTGTTGGCTTTGATTTTTCTGAAGCCCTGAATCATAACACCATGAAGAAATATGGTCCAATCCATTATTCACAATTAAGAAGTGTTGTAAGACAGGCTAAAGACTCAGGCATATTACACAATGCTACAATATTAAGAAACTTGATTGAAAAGGGTTCTCAGACAGGACCATCTTTTGAGATTGACGGTTTTAGCGATGTTAAAAGGATAACTGGAGGGGATTTAATTGAAGAGCTAGAGAGTTCTTTCGGTAAATGGGGAGAAGATGGCACTCTGGTACTTTGCAGATCAAATAAAAGGGCAAACAGGTACAATAGCGGTATAAGGTCGTCGGTGTTATTCAGGGAAGAGAGAGTGGGAAGAGGGGATAAGCTGATGATTGTGAAGAATTGCTATCAGTTTCTTGAAGATGCTCAAAATGTCGGTTTTATTGCAAATGGTGACGTAGCTGAATTGTTAAAGATATCAAACTATGAAGAGAGGTACGGACTAACCTTTGCAGAAGCTACACTCTCTTTTCCGGATTACGATAATCTTGAAATTAAAGCTAAAATCATTTTGGATACATTAGAGAGTGAAACAGCATCTCTCGGCTCAGAGCAGCAAAAAAGACTTTTTGCTGAGATTATGGAAGATTATTCTCATATAAAGACAAAACGTAAAAGGATTGCAGCTGTAAGGGAGGATAGGTACTTTAATGCTCTTCAGGTGAAATTTGCATCGGCTATAACTTGTCATAAGTCCCAGGGTGGCCAGTGGTCAGCCGTTTTTATTGATAACCCTTTCTGGAGGGATGATATATCGCTTGATGATCTGAAGTGGCTATATACAGCTATTACCAGAGCAACAGATATGATCTATTTTGTTAACTTTAACGACTCTTTTTTTAGAAAAAATAATTATTGATAATATGAGTAGTATTTACAAGAGAATTCTCTCACCTCTTACACTGATTTTAGTCTCTCTTTCTTTAAATTCTCAGGATTTGAAACAACTCTCAACTGTTCTTTCCTGGAAAGATAATTCTACCATCCTTATGGTTCGAATGGAAAAGGATAAAAGAGTTTATCAAGAGTATGACATAATCGACAGAAATATTAATGAAGTTGAGAAACCGGCTGATGTGGCCAAGGCCTCAGTAGTTGTAAGAACTGGAGATGTCTACTACATTTCTGAAACCGGAGATGAGATTAGGGTTACCAATACTAAGTCAGAGGAGAAGAATCCGGAACTATCACCTGATGAAAAATTAATCGCTTTTACCAGAGACAATGATTTATTCACTGTAAAAATTGACGGAACTAATGAGGTTCGATACACATCAGATGGCTCAGATCTTATTATGAATGGATGGGCCTCATGGGTGTATTTTGAAGAGATATTAGGCAGACCATCTCGTTATAAAGCTTTTTGGTGGTCACCGGATAGCAAAACAATTGCTTTCATGAGATTTGACGACTCTAATGTACCAATGTTTCCTATATATGAGCCATCAGGTAAGCATGGGTCAATTGTAAGGACAAGATATCCCAAGGCTGGAGATGAAAATCCACTAGTAAGTATGGGTTTCGCCCATATTTCAGATGGTAAAGTGTTATGGGCTGATTTCAATGAGAAAGATGATCAATATTTTGGAACTCCATACTGGAATAGTAATTCCAATGAGCTTCTTGTTCAGTGGATGGACAGAGAGCAAAGTAATTTCTTATTGTACTCTGTTAACCGTAATGATGGTTTAAAAAGAGTTGTTTATAAGGAGCATCAGGAGACTTGGATAGACTGGCTTGAGGAGGTTCGGTTTGGAGCAGATGGATTCTACTTTGTAAGAGACTTTGAGATGTGGGAAAATATTTACTATCAAAGTTATGATGGAAAAGAATTTTGTAGATTAACTGATGGAAAAAACTGGGGAATAAGATTTGCAAACTTTGATGAAAGCGCAAAGAAGTTGTTCTTTACTGCGAGAAGGGAGACATCTGAAAGGAATGATTTTTATCTACTCTCATGGAATAAAAACATGAAAAAGAGTGAAGTTAAGCGTTTGTCGAAAGGTGAGTGGAATTTTTCTTCAGTATATCTTTCCCCTGATCAAAAGAATTTCGTGGCTAATGTTTCATCTGTGAAAGACCCAACAACTACTATTGTTATGTCTCTTGGAAAAGGCGGGGTTGCTAAGGAGGGTGATTTTATTGTTGTCCAGGATGCTGCTGAGGGTGTGGATTTGAACACTCTTCCTGTAGCAGAGATGTTGTTTATAACTACTGAAGATGGATACAGATTGCCTGCGTCTGTCATTTGGCCTGAGAAACTGGATAAAGAGAAAAAATATCCTGTAATAGTTAATATGTACGGTGGTCCAAATTCGGGAACTGTTATGGATTCGTGGAGAAATCCTTCAGAGGAGACAAAGTTTTGGTACAAAAAAGGGGTAATTCAAATTAATATTGATCACAGAGCTTCAGGACATTGTGGTAAGGAAGGGCTTAATTTTATTCATAGAAATCTTGGGAAGCAGGAGATTGCAGACTATATAACATGGGCCAGATATTTGATTTCTTTGCCTTTTGTGAACTCTCAGAAGATTGGAATTACCGGCTTCTCATACGGAGGTACCATGACTTTACTGGCATTGACAGAGGGTGCTGAATACTTCAGATACGGGGTTGCCGGAGGTGGAGTTTATGACTGGCATCTTTATGATAGCCATTATACAGAGAGGTATATGGATACACCTCAGAAGAATCCTGAAGGTTACAAAAACACATCTGTACTCGGAATGGTTTCCAAATACAGAAGTGAATCGGGTTCCAGATTGTATATTACTCATGGGACATCAGATGATAATGTTCATTTTCAAAATACTCTTCAGTTGATTGATGCTTTGCAGAGGTCCGGTAAGCAGTTTGATTTGATGATTTATCCCGGTGGTATGCATGGTTACAGAGGTTTGCAATCTGTTCATGACAGGGAGGCTACGAAAGCCTTCTGGCTTAAACATCTTTATGATTAAAGCATTGCCAGAAGCATCAGCTCATCATATAGTTCCCATTCAAGTGAGTCATCTCCTTTCAGCTTCTTGTCTGCTAGAATTTCGTATGGTTTGAATACGACTCCACTGTTGCTTGCTGTGACAGCATGGTAGTTTGTAACGACCATTCCGGAAGTTATTGTATAGTCTTGTTCGGTTCTATCCTTTTTGTTTTTAACAGTAATGCCAACATCAGATCTTGAGAAGTCGTAGTACCATTTTCCGTTATACTTTTTATAACCTACAACATACTTTGCTTCAGTAACTTTTATCTTAAGGTGTGACGGTTTGTTCTTAATAAAGGAAAGATACGCATCGCCTCTATCTTCTACGTTCATACTGAATTCAACTTTTGCAACAGCATGAGATTCAGAGTCAATGTATATTTTCCCTCTATATAAAATTTCATCACATTCTTGTTTTTGGTCAAATTTAACGACATAGAATATCTTACCATCTTGTTCAACAGGAGTGTCGTATTCAAAAACGTAGATGTCATCAAATTTCCTTACATCACAACCTGGGAGGGAGTATTTCATGATGTCAAGTCTTGCAACATTGTTCGGACCTCCCTGAAGCTTGAAAACAATAAGATCATTTGTTACATTGTTGTTTTTCCTGATCTTTTTTACAATTATCTTATCATTCTTAATGGAAAGATAGGATGCCTTTTCAACATCAATAAGAGCTTCGTTTAGAGAAACAGTATAGGAACCTTTTTGGATGGTCTCTTTATAATAAGCAGATAATTGGGAATCATCTTTTTCGTAATTTTTGGATACATTGTTAAATGCCTCCTTTACCAGAATACTTGCATCGTATTTGGGGTTTTTCACGTGAGGTGCATCTGTTGCTGCGAATGAACATATTGATGCAGTTGCCATAATAGTGGCTAAAGTAAGGGAACAAATTTTTGTTTTCATTGTAGTGGGTTTTTGCAGTTTTTTTAATTTCTGCATTATAGACGACCCCTTACATGAAAAAGTTGCAAGAATATTTTTTAGGAATTATAATATATTGAGTGATTGTTCTTTAATCTTTTCCAGTTCCTCTTTCATTCCTATAACTATTCTCTGAATCTCTGCAAAATTAGCTTTAGAGCCGAGAGTATTTATCTCTCTGCCAATTTCCTGAGTAATAAAGCCAAGCTTTTTCCCTGGCATTTGCTCTGTTTCAATCGTCTGAATAAAATAATCACAATGT
>CAZPRX010000067.1:0-380 GCA_964588835.1 uncultured Muribaculaceae bacterium | reverse complement strand
TTCATCGGCTTTTAATCCCGATTCTGCAAGTTTTGAAAGTAATTTACCTCTTACTGCTTCATTTCTGACTACATCAAGAGTCTCTGTTTTAGCAAGGAGTGCCAGAATTATCGAAACTCTCTCTCTTATATCGTATTCAAGCTTTGCACCTTCAGATGCACGAAAATGATTAAGTGACTCAGCTGCGCGTACGATACAATCTTTTAGTTGAGGCCAGCAGGTTTCAGCGTCTAATGGCTTGTTTGCTTCTGTAACATCAGGCATCTTTAGTACAACCGGAAGTAATTCACTATCACTAGATTTTATACCTAGCTTATCACATAGCTCACTAATCTGCATCCAATAAGATTTAAACACTTCTGTATTTATGTGTTTACCCA
>CAZPRX010000066.1:0-7116 GCA_964588835.1 uncultured Muribaculaceae bacterium | reverse complement strand
GGGTCCGATTCATTATCCCTTGTATCGTGAACAACGCCTGCCTTTAACTCTATTCTTGTTCCGCCAGGAGCGTCAGATTCATCAATAATTCCTTCTGCTATATACCTTGAATAAAGGTTATCTGCCCCCTCATATTTTTCCAGTCTCACCTCTCCAATTTTGTACGAGTACAATCCAATTCCGGCTGCCCAGCTCCAGTTACCACCCAGCTTTCCTTGAAGATCAATTGTGCTTCTGAAAAGCCTCCTGTCCATCTTGTAAAAAGAGGGATTATCAACAGCAAATTCTGAATCAAAATTTGCCATATAGCCGTTAAAACCAGAAAAATCCATCATCTTATCTGTGAGATAACTAACATCCACAGTTGTTCTTATACCTTTTAGCAGATATTCTGAATCGTAAAAGAGGTGATATACTCCTGTCCCTTTTGTGTATTGAGAGACTTCAACATTGAATTTATGAATATAGTCGGGAAATGTACTCCCGTCTCCAAACCAGAATATATCTGCCAGTGCTCCGTACTGGAAACCCAAATCACTGTTGTAGCCAATCGCCGGAAGAGGTCCAATGCTCCATCCCTTCTTTGTTTGAGAAAACGATGAAACAGGTTTTGCAATTAGAATTACTGCAATAACAATTAATGCAAATTTTTTCATGATAGTATTAAACTAATAATGTATCCAAGATAATTTCCTACAGCATAACCCACCAGACCCACTGTTAAGCCGGTAATGATAACATTTCTGTTCTTCATTGCTGCTGCCACCAGAGGAACGAAGGGAGGTGAGTTAATAAGTGAGACAGATGATATAAGCACCGTGTCAGCATCCAGCTTAAATATCTTTGAAAGTAAAAGCTGAATTCCAAGAGCAATAAAGATTGCATAAGTTATATAAAGTAAAAGATATAACCCGCCGGACAGATTCAGTTTTGACAAATCTGCCATTGATGCAACAACCATACTGAATATATAGACCAGATACATCCCTGCATCATAGCTTGTCTTTATCTCTCTTACCTTTTTGATAAATGAGGCTGCTATCCCAAGAGATGTAATAGATAATATTACTACAACCATCTGAACACTTTTGGGCAAAATTAGTGAGAGCCCGCCTGCAATTACAAAAATTCCCACAGATAGAGATAATGCAATTACAAGCGGCAAAAGATTAGCTCTTTTGAAGAACTCTCTGTATGGGTTCTCGTCATAGTTGTCGACCGGCATATGCTTCTCCGGAACACCATTTTTTGCAGGATAGTGAAGGATTTTTCTAAAAAGTGGAATGCCGACTGAAAGTACAAATGTCAGATAAAGAAGACTTACTGCCATATCATAAGAGTGGATAAGCAAGTAGGTCTCATTAGGCACTCCCAGCATTATCTTTATTGCTGCAAGATTGGGTGTACCTCCTGTGTAAACCCCTGCAAGCATTCCGGCAATCTTATCCATTTGTGCCCCCATTAAAGGATCTGAGCCAATAAGTGGTTTAAAAATAAAGTAACCGGAAAAGACAGCAACCAATACAGCAACTATTCCGGTTATAAGAGTGAGGATTGCGTTCTTAATATCCCAGCGTTTGAAGTCGCACGAGAACAACATCAGCGGAATAGCAAGCGGTATAATGATAGTTACAATTAAATCCTGAAGATCATACGCGCTGTCAGGAACAAGCCCTGAATTTCCGAGAACAATTCCCACCAGGTAGAGCAGGAGAACCGGGCCGATTTTCTTTAGAAAAGGGACCTTTGCAGTGAGCCACAATATTGCAGCAGGTGTAATAATATAGGTTATCAGCAGAAGAGTTGTGTTCATTTTATACAAATTAATGTCAGGCCCGCCAGAATATCTTCTTCTCACTTACAAATGCAACAAGAGCCATTGTAAGGAGAACAGCCGCAGATGCTCTTGCAACTCCTATCCATGGCCAGCCGGGAGGATAGGCAGCAATATATATGTGGATTAATCCTGTAAGTTTGAAAACAGGCATGACAAGTGCACCAAAGGTAATATAACTCATCAAAGGATTGCTCCCTGCTCCTCCAAATATTCTTGAAAAATATGATGATGGGTACTTGTGAGAAATAAAATCCGATATCATAAGAAGATAGATTGAAAGCCCCGTAGTAAAAAGGCAATAGGAGACAGTACAGGGAACTTTTGTTATTGCACCCTCATAAAAGAGGAAAAGCCCGCCAGCAATAATCATCACAAGGGCAATTAGTGAAACAAAGGCATGCTCTGGGAAGGCTCTCTTAGTTATCAACCAAATAATCAACGAAGCTGAAGCGGAAAATAGCATTTTGTACAGATTCCAGTCTGAAAACAGAGCCACCAGCATCCAGATTACAAATGTCAATAGATATGTAAACATCATAATCTTAATAAAAGCAGATGCCGATGAGTTTTTTACCGGATTGTAACCTGCCGGTAACTTCGACTTTTCTCTCAAAACATCTCCGATATATGTCCCCGGAATCAGAATCAGCAGAAAGTAGATGTACTCAATATTGAAAAACCACCTTATCTCTTTTATTGCATAAAGCCTGGCAGGCAAAGAGAAATACATGGTAACAACTGAAAACAGAAGAATAATCACATATATAACAAGCCTCATTTTAAGGTTATCCTTAGTATATAGCCATATTAAAGCTCCAAACAAATAGAGGAAGGAGAGGAGGAAAATAATAATCCCACTCCTGTAAATTGAAATTTTTTCATTAAAAAAGAGGGCCCCGGTTACAATTAGTGCAATGGAGAGCAAAGCTCCTGTGGAACGAATCCATTTGTATGGCGGCTTAGACATATATAGCATGAACAGGGCTGCAAAACCGCCAACTGTCGCAAGCTGAGGTAGCCATCCGGAATATGTTGAAAAATCCAGGAAAACATAGAGATAAGAAAACAGCCAAAGCATTAAGAATCTGATAAATACTGACTTGACCGACATCTTACCTGATGCTCCAGCAAAAGGTATGGCAACTCCCATACAAAATATAAAAATGGGAAAGACAAGATCTACCCAACCAATACCTGAAACAGAAAAATCAAGTGTATGTTCAGGTGGTGGATTCTGGATGTGGTACATCCAGGCCGGCAATAGCCTGTGAGGGATAATTGCGGAGAAAACCATCCCAAAAATGGTAAGCCCTCTAAGAATGTCCAGTGACAGGTATCTTTTCATTTTTAAGTTGTTTTCATTTAATGTATTTGCTGTAACTTCTCACACCCCAGAATTTGTAACCCCTCTCGATCTGCTCACCTCCAAAGAGCATCTGATGTATCAACCCATTCCTTTCAACCAGAATTGTGTGATAAATTTTTCCGGTAGGATTCTCCTTAATCCAGAAAGCTACCTGTCTGTTTTTTGAAAATTTTCTCACAAAGGATGTGTCAGAGTTCTCAGTGAATTCAACTCCTCTTTTTTGAAGGTCGGCTGCCATCATTGTAGAGCGGAAGCCTGTACCTCCTTTGCTGCTTACTATTCGCTTTCCGTTAAGAATTACAGTAGTGTCCACATAGGCCATTACCCCCAGGTGCCTTTCCCTGCATCCCTTTAGCCAGGTCACTAACTTATCTGCATGAAGCTCCTCTTCGTATCCGTAGTTGCTGTCAACAAATAAGATTCTTTCAATAACAGAAGGGATTGTATCAACTGACCTAATATAGTTCAGAACAAATCGGCCTCCACCGCTATGGCTTGAGAGGGCAACAGAAATTTTTCCGGATTTGAATTGACCGGAAAGTGATGATTTGACTATTGTGATAATAGTATCTGTAAGCTTTTTGTAAAGGGCAGGAGAGTTTGGGTACACTGCTGCGTGGGTTGTCCACCCCTTTTGCTCAGACTCGAGATATGCGACTATGTAATTATAGCGCCTGTCATGCTCCCTTAAAAACCTAACTTGTGCTGCAATATGCTGAATGTCAAATCGCCACTCTTCAGGTAAAAGTGCTCCTCCACGCCCCTCGGTCTCCTCAATAGTGTTACCGTTAGGTAGGGCGTAGAGAATCAGCCTTACCGGCCTCTCTTTTCTAAACTGCTTTTCCGATGGAGAGTTTATTACTACCCTTGATCCGGGAATCAGGTCCCTGTATTCCTGCCTTTCCTCTGCAGCAGCAACTGTTGCAAAAAGAACAATAGTCAGCAGTAGGGTTAGCAATCGGTACATCAACATTTGTTTGTTATTCGAATTCTTTAAGAATCTCCTTAACTATTGTCACCTTCTTGGCAAGGAGTTCAGACCCCTTTGCCTCAGCAATAAACCTTAGATATGGCTCTGTATTTGAAGGGCGAATATTAAACCACCAGTCCTCAAATTCCACCCTGTATCCGTCAAAATCATAGCTGGCAGTTGCCTTTTCAGAGGTTGTAAAGTAATCCCTCACTCTATCCATCGCCTCTTTTTTACGTTCGATTCTAAAATTAATCTCTCCAGAATTGTCATATTTCACAATATCAGAAATTAATGCAGAGAGAGTTTTGCCCTCTCTCCTCTTTTTGGCAACAATGCCTAGAATTATCAAGGCAGCCATTATTCCAGAGTCGCTGTAATAAAAGTCTCTAAAGTAGTAGTGACCTGCAAGCTCTCCTCCGTATATACCGTCAATCTCTCTTAATTTATGTGCTGCAAAGGCCCTGCCCACTCTCCATGTATGAACCTCGGCACCCATTGGAGAGAGATACTCCCCAACAGCCTTTGAACTTCTGATATCTTGAAGAACCGGACCTCTCTCACCCCTCTCTTCCAGAAAGTAATGTCCCAGAAGTGCAATCATCAGATCCGGTGAGATGAATTTACCATTCTCATCCACAAACATTACCCTATCTGCATCTCCGTCAAAAATCACCCCTATGTCGCAACTCTTGTCCTTCACAAGCCTCTGAAGGTCTACGATATTCTCGGCAACAAGTGGGTTTGCCTCATGATTAGGGAAGGTCCCATCCATGTTGTCAAAAATGTAAAACAGCTCACTGCCCCCCTCACCCATCACATCCTTAATAAGTAAAGCAGCCATACCATTTGACAAGTCCATCCCGATTTTCAATCCTGACAAATCTGTTTTGTACTTCAACAAAAAATCTATGTACTCTTTTCTTATATCCAAATTATGGACAACTCCCCTTTTGTCTGATATAAAAAGCTCTCTTGTCTCAATCCACTCTTTGAGTTTACCCAACCCTGCATCAAAACCTACCGGTAGTGCATTTTCTCTTGATATCTTAAGACCATTATACTCTCTTGGATTGTGTGAAGCAGTAATTTGTGCAGAGGCCCTGAATCCATATTTACCTGTTGCAAAATAGACCATTGGAGTGGTTGTAAGGCCAAGGTCATACACATCCGCTCCTGCATCAGTTATACCCTTTAAAAGAGCTTTGTGCATCTCCGGTGAAGATTCCCGGTCATCTCGTCCCACAAGTACTTTATCTGCCCCAAGTAACTCCGGCAGAAAAAAACCCACCCTGTATACCGTCTCTCTGTCAAAATCCTTATTATAAATGCCTCTTATGTCGTATGCATGAAATGCTCCCATGATATCAATTTTTAATAATTATCTCTTTTTTGCCACCGGGGCTGTTTTATAATGTGTCTTAACCTTCCCGTTCATAATATTGCTCAGCCTGGACTGAAGCATCTTCTTTCTGATAGGTGCACACAAATCGGTAAACAAAACTCCGTTCAGGTGGTCAATCTCATGCTGAACCATCCTGCATGCAAAGTTGTCCAGCGTCTCCTCTCTTTTAATAAGATTTTCATCCATGTACTCCACCCGGATTCTCTTTGGTCTTACAACACCGGCATTAATATCCGGAATACTCAGACACCCCTCATTGTACTCAATTTTTTCTTCACTCTCCTCCAAAACCACGGGATTAATCATTGCCCTTTTAAAATCCTTGAGCTCAGGCATGTCTTCAGCCAGAGGAGCCCCATCAACAACCAGCACCCTTATGGACTTCCCCACCTGAGGAGCCGCAAGTCCCACACCATCCGCCTGATACATGGTCTCAAACATATCGGGAATCAACTTACTGATAACCCCGGCAGCATCAGGTGCTTTTAAATCAAAATCCGCAGCCCTCTCCCTGAGGACCTCAGAACCATAAATATAAATAGGTAAAATCATACTCAATCTCTTTTGTCATCTTCTACTCTGGCCCTTGAATCCAGGTACGACTGAAGAATAATTGCTGCGCTCACTTTATCAATATTACCCTTGACCCGCCTGTCGCTTTTCTTCATTCCTCCATCCACAAGTGTTCTCATGGCCATTTTTGAAGTGAATCTTTCATCTTGAAGTGTAACAGGAATAGCGGGAAATTGTTTTCTGAGCATGTTTAAAAATGAATCCACATCTTTTGCTGCCTCTGATGGCGTATTATCCATGTTCATAGGATACCCTACAACAAATCTGACAACACTCTCCCTGAGGGTATAACTTTTAAGATATGCAAGGAGAGAACCTGCAGGAACAGTCTCAAGAGCAGAGGCAAACATACAGAGAGGGTCGCTCACTGCTATACCGACTCTCTTCCTGCCATAGTCAATTCCTACAATTCTTTCCATGTGGCAAAGTTAGTTTTTTTTTAGTACTTTTGGAGGTTTAAACACAACTATGCCAAGACTATTTACTTACAAAGACTTTGATTCCGGCAGCGACAAAGTCAAGCAGTATGCAGATAAGCACACTCCAGTAATTATATGTGAGAAAGAGGCGGAAAGGAACAAACCATTCAACGTTAAGGTAAGAATAGGGACTAAGGTGAAGCATCCCAATGCTCCTGACCATCACTATGAATATATCCAGCTCTGGAATCTTGAGACTCTTGCAGGAGAGATAAGGCTTCAGCGCTCAAGCTACGGAGATGATCCTCTGTTTATTGAAACAGAGTTTACTCTTATACCTAAGGTAAGTCTGAGGCTTGAGGCAATTGCATATTGCAACAGGCACGGTTTATGGATAAGTGAAGAGGTTTTTGTAAAGGTGAAGGATTAAGTCTCATAAATTAAAATGGCAAAAGAGAGATTAAAAAAAGTTAAAGAGAACAGATTGAGAAACAAATTCCGTTTCTCAATATTCAATGATACAACTCACGAAGAGCTGTTTGTCTT
>CAZPRX010000065.1:1803-7238 GCA_964588835.1 uncultured Muribaculaceae bacterium | reverse complement strand
AAACGATGCCGGACTATTAAGTGAAGCCGGTATACCGGCTGTAGCAGATCCGGGTTCATCGCTCGTTTCACTGGCACACAAAAGGGGAATAAAGGTAGTCCCCATGAGCGGCCCCTCATCAATCATACTTGCACTAGCCGCTTCAGGTATGAATGGACAGTCCTTCCATTTCCACGGATATCTGCCGGTAAAATCAGAGGATAGGAGAGGTGCGCTAAAGAGGCTGGAGGCACTATCGGCTTCAACCGGAGCTAGTCAGATATTTATTGAGACTCCATACAGAAACAATTCAATCTTAGCAGACATACTTGAAGTATGCTCATCCCAGACTCGTCTTTGTGTTGCGGCCAATATAACTCTGGAGGACTCTTTTGTTGTTACTAAAAGCATATCTGACTGGAGAAAAGAGCGTCCGGACCTGAATAAAAAACCTTGTGTATTTATTTTATGAAAACAACAGATAGCAAAACAACTCTGGTGGAGCTGGTTAACATGGAGTTCTATTCATACCACGGCCATTTCAGAGAGGAGCAAATAATAGGGAACAAATTTATTGTGAACTTTTCTGCCGAGTGCGATGTTTTTACACCCGGAGAGAGTGACCAGCTTGAAGATGCGCTTAATTATCAGGAGTTGTACACATTAATTAAAGAGGAGTTGGTCAGCTAGTACAGCAGAAAATTATGCAAATAATTAAAGAGGAGATGGATATTCCATCAAAACTTCTGGAGAATGTGGCCTTAAGAATAGTTAAGAGGGTGAAGGCTACTTACCCTGCAGTAGGCAGGATAACTTTATCGGTAGCAAAGATGAACCCCCCAATTGGAGGAAAAGTAGAGGCATCCAGAGTTGTGATATCCTATTAAAGAATTGAAAATGAAAGATAACAGAGGCAACCGGGTGGCTTTTCTAACACTCGGGTGTAAATTGAACTATTCAGAAACCTCATCCATAGCCAGACAGTTTACTGAGCACGGATATGAGAAGGTTCCGCCAAATAAAGAGGCCGATATTTATGTAATTAACACCTGCTCGGTTACTGAGCATGCAGACAAAAAGTGCAGAAATGCAATAAGAAAACTGCATAAGCAGAATCCGGATGCTATTGTAGCTGTAACAGGGTGTTATGCACAGCTAAAGCCACAGGAGATATTAGATATTGAGGGTGTTGACCTGGTATTGGGAGCGGACCAGAAACAGAACCTGTTTATGAGGGTGTCCGATTTAAGGGATAGTGGGGAGTCAAAACCTGCACCCAAGGCCTTCTCATGTGAGATTTCTCATATTGAGACTATTTTTCCCGCTTACTCATCTGACGACAGAACTCGGTCGTTTCTCAAGGTTCAGGACGGTTGTGATTACAACTGTTCATATTGTACAATACCGCTTGCCAGGGGTAAAAGCAGGAACCATCCTATAGATTTTATTGTTAAAGAGGCCATGGAGATTGCCTCAAGAGGTATAAAAGAGGTTGTTCTTACTGGTGTAAATACAGGGGATTTTGGAAGGTCAACCTGTGAGAATTTACCGGAGTTACTTAAAAGGCTGGAGGCTGTTGAGGGAATAGAGCGATACAGAATATCATCGATTGAGCCGAATCTCATCACCCCTGAAATTATTGACTGGATTGCCTCAGGAAAGAAATTTCTGCCTCACTTTCATATACCTCTTCAAAGTGGTTCTGACTCTGTCCTAGCTTTGATGAGGAGGAGGTACAATACAAAACTTTTTGAGGAGAGGATTGGTTTGATACGTGAAAAGATGCCATTTGCTTTTCTGGGTATTGATGTGATTGTGGGTTTCCCAGGAGAGGGTGATGAGCAATTTGAAGAGACTTATAGATTTCTTGAGAGGATCTCACCATCTTTCCTTCATGTATTTCCATATTCAAAAAGGGCTAATACTCCTGCTGCAGGATTCTCAGGGCAGGTTGATGAGCAGGAAAAACATAGAAGGGTGGATAGACTTACGAATCTATCGGACTTACTATACGAAAAATTTGTTGAACTGAACAGGGGCAGGAAAGAGTATGTTCTCTATGAGAGTACTAAGAAAGGTGGAATGATGTACGGATATACAGGCAATTACATAAAAATTGAGGTTCCCTTCGAAAGATCACTCATTGGACAGATTTGCCAAATAACTATTTAGATTCAGCTTTTTTCTTCTTTTTGCTTCTAAACAATCTGTTGAATAACTCCTTAAAGCTATTAAACTCCTCCTGGTAAACAAGGCCCACACCACTTCTTTGGCTATTATCCAGATAGTTTGAGTATTGATCTGCCGAATGAGAGAAGGCCTTAGCCCTGAATCTTCCCTTTTCATCAAGCTTAATCTCAACATCAATATCACCCACCACATCACTGCTCTGGTTAAGGTACTTTTTACTTCCTATATTTCCATTCACTATCACCCTATTGTCAAATAGTTGTGCCGACACCGCGGCGTCAAAAATATCTCTGCCGTTTTGCCCGGGCTGGTAGTTAAAACTGAAGTCCAGAGGTATGTCCAGTTGATTGAAAATATTATTTATCTGGTTTGATAATACCTCAGTAGCGTTTGAATAGAGCAGGGTAGAATTATTAACAATACTTGACTGGATATCAGGTATAAAACTGCCTGAGACTAAAAGTGACATAACCTGCTTCACAACTTTGTCCTCAGTGTTAAGTGCTGCATCTACTCTTGCTTTTGTTGATGGATCAATATCCGGTATATTTATTCCAAATCCCAGCCTCGGGTTAAGTAATTCACCCTGCATGGATATACTACATTCAACATTTCTCCTGTTACTTACAGAGCTGGTATCAGCAATAAGTGTGTTAATTGATGCTTTTGTGTTGTAGATAGCTGTAAGATCTAATCTGGTCTTAAGAATGTCCCCATTAAATGATAGGTTTCCACCCTCTCTTATGCTAAAGTCTCTTTTGAAAATACCCTGAAGTACAAATGTGTAAAACCCTCTGTCAATAATGTAATCTCCATGAACAGAGAATATCTCTTTAGACGGATTAACATCAATGTTTATGAGACCGTTTCCGTAACTTCTGATTACATCTCCTACAGATTTATCAATTTCAATGAGAAGCTCTGCCTCAGGATTAACTCTTGTTCTTAGTTTTACTTCGAGTTCAGATGGTTGCTTAACAGCTTCTGCAATCTTTGGAGAAAGATAACCATATTCATTAAAATATTCGTTTAAGGTATCCTTTACTGGTGGAGCAACAAATCTTAGCAGGTTTGTCCGGGAGGCAACAGATGTATTTGGAAGAGGTATGTGTATAGCTGTATTTCTGTTTGTAGTTACTGAAATATCCATCAATATCTTGTTTATAGGACCTGAAATTGAGATGCTTCCAGTACCAAATGCCCTCCCGTAAAAGTTTTCATTATCCTTCTCACCCGTGTTGATGCATTCCAGGTTTGTGAAGTTAATTCTGGTGTCAAGCGATATGTTCTTGAAATAGGGAAAGCTCAATCCTCCGTTTACACGTCCTGTATTGCCTGCCCGATCCCTGAGCGTAGCGTTTTCTGCGACTAGTTTGCTGTTCTCAATAGAGAAAGGGCCGTTTAAAATATATGGTACCTTCGTAAAGAGTACAGTAAACCCTACATTATTCAACGTGCCTCTGCTGCTTGAGAGTACTAGTTTGTCCATCTCTCCGTTAATTCTTAGCAGTCCTGACAATGTTCCGGAGGATTCGCCAATAATATCGTCTAGAAATGTTTCAAAATAACTTACTGGTAATCTGTCCAGGTTTGCGCTTATATCAAGAAAATTTCTGGATGGAGAGAGTATACCTTTAGCATATAGAGGTATGTTTCCGTCCAGTGTGGTTCTGGCCATAAGGTTGAAATTCTGGTTTGAGTTATCCCACTCACTAAACAACTCTAGTCTGCCTACATCTGTCTTATTAACCTTTACACTATCTCCAAATATATTGGCAAGTATACGAGGTTCTGAATAAATTGATGTAACAGAAGCACTTCCGGTAAAGAATCCCTCGAGTCCAAGTTCGTTGCCTGTAAAGTAGTTTAAAGGTGATATGTCAAAATTTGTCATATATACTGAGAGAGAGTCACCGGGAGCAGGAGATATTCTACCTTTAATCTCAAGCGATTGGTTGCTGTTGTGCACTCTGAATGATTCAAATCTGTAGAGTGAATCAGAAAGTTCAATAAACGATTTGTCAAAAGTCCATTTGTAGTCGTTGAAGTAAAAAGTAGATGGCTTAATATTCAACCTGAAGAGATTCCCTTTCCCGGTCAGATTTTTTTCGATATCTACAACAGATTCAAAATCAAGACTGTTCTTAAGTGTTGTTTTGTTATCATAGTTTGCAGATAGTTTGATTTTGTTCTGATTGCCAAGTGCATCGGCAAAAATATTATCAATTTCAAGTCCTCCAACTCTGAGTTTGTCAGCTTTTAGAGAGGCGCTAAGCTCATTTGAATTAGATAGAGCAGACAGGGATATCTTGTTCCCGATATTTGACATAAATCCAGCTGTCTCTGAATTAATCTTCAAATCAAGAACACCCTCTTTTTGTATATTTATACTCAAGGTGCTTCCGGGGGAAATGAAAAAGCCAGGAAGAGCTAGCTGAGAAACTGCCTTTGTGTCTAAAAATCTAATATTCAGATTATAAGAGCCATCATTTGGTAGTTTTTCTGTATCATTCTTGCTTCCCAACAAGTTTGGCATGTGTTTATAAACCAATTCTTCAGCCACCCTGGTAATAAATCTGTCAATAAAATGGCTACCCGTGTAAGAGGCATGCATAAAATTTGATGAAAGTGATGCTTCGTAGTGTTCGCGTCCTCTTTCTGAGCTTGATTTAACGAAGATATCACCAATTTTAAATCTCCCGCTACTGTTATTGTAAATGAAATCCCTAACCTGTATGTCACCTAAAATCTCGCCTGTAGTCTTTTGAGTAAACTTTGCAGTTGTATTCAAACTTGCAGTAGAAACAGAGTCTCTTTTGTCAAGATTAAGATTGAAAAGGTTAGCATACATAATGTCTGCATAAAAATCATAGTAGGAGTCTGTCTTTGAAGAGAGTCCTACTATACCTTGGAATATGAAATCAAGATTAGGATCATGGCAGATAACCTTCCCGTCAAACTTATCGTTTAGATAGCTACCTGCAGCGTTTATTCCTGAATAAGTATAGTTGTTGAATTCAACTTTTTTTACAGCAATACTATCAATGTAAAACTCACTTCCGCCTTTTTTCTCATCCTTGATAAGAGCTGTCATAGTACTGTTAAAAGTAACCTCTCCGGGCTCTTTACTATTTATCAGCGAACCAATGTTAAAATTCTCAGCCCTAAGATTCCCCTGCATGTAAAGCCCACCATCTTCATCGTTTCCCTTCAGGAGAACATCCATGTAGATATCTCCTATGTTTGTCAAAATATTGCCGTTGGCA
>CAZPRX010000065.1:0-1793 GCA_964588835.1 uncultured Muribaculaceae bacterium | reverse complement strand
GTGTTTATATGTTGACGATTACGACCGTTGATGGCAACAAAGTCATCAAGAAGGCCTGCCAGCCTTCCCCTGAAGTTATATTTGACGAAAGGTGAGAGCTTCCTGAAGAATGCAGAGGGTTTGGTGTCATTAACCGAAGAGACTATTTGTGCTATATCGTTTGATGTTGTTGTGCAATATTCTACATCCACAAATGCCATTGTTTCATCTGCCCTTGGCAGACCTGAGATTCTTGCCTTGAGATCAAGATATGTAAGACCTGATTTTGATGTTATTTTTAGATTATCGCTTCTTAAATTTGAAACTGTACCTGAAACAAGTCCGTCTATGTAGAAGCTGAGTCTGCTTTTAGATAGTGCAGGTGCAAACTTTGCAAGAGTTCTGAAATCCAGAAATGACTTATTAAAGTCAGATTCCATTTCCACACTTTCAGTAAAAGTGGCAAAATCCTTTAAACTCTGGAACCTAAGAGCGAAATTAGTAGCTGTAAACCTTGAGTAAGTCTCTGCTATATCAAGGTCAGATAGCAATACTTCATTTGCACTTAACCTTAGCCCTGCGTGGAGGCTGTTTATTTTGAAACCACTTCTCTCCTCAAATGATAAATTTCTGATGTCGGCGTAAATAGTATCTCTTTTCGCTTTTATTCCTCTTATATGAATGTCAATATCCTTTAGTTTAAGATCTGAAAAATTAATAGTACCCTCTTTTGTAACATTATCAGAGAAGGGGTTAAGCATTGTGAACCTGAAGTTATGAAGCCTTACCTCTCCTGCAATAAAATCAGGAAGAGAGACCTTTGTGGTATCGCTCTCCTGTTTCCCAAGCCCGAATACTCTAGAGAGATTTGTTGTGCTGTCAGTCTCATTTACCAAGTTAAACACTCCATCTTCAAGATTTAGTCTCTTCAGGGTTAACTTAGAATTGACAATAAGGTCTTTTGCAGAGATTTTGACAGATAGTTTACGACAATTAATAAGAGTGTCACTTTCTGAGTACATTATCAAAAAGTCGTTTACAATAAGTTTATTAAAAAAAATATAATAAACTTTACCTATTGATACATCTGTGCCAAGTCTTTCAGATATTATACCAGCTGCCCTTCTTGCCGTATAGGTCTGGAATGCAGGTATCTGAAGGGCAACATAAGCAGCTACCGGTGCAAGGGCTACCAGAAACAGGAGAGCAGTTAATATTTTTCTTAATATTCTAATTGTGTTTCGTTTTGCGCAAAAATAAACAAATATATCAAGGAGTTTGTTAAAAAAACAGCATTTTTGCAAACTATAAAAATCTGAGAAATGAGTGTTACCATATTAGGAATAGAATCTTCCTGCGACGATACATCTGCTGCTGTTATCAGAGATGAGTTTTTGCTGTCTAATGTGATGTCAAATCAGGATGTTCACATGAAATACGGTGGTGTTGTACCTGAACTGGCTTCAAGGGCACATCAGCAAAACATCCTCCCTGTAGTGGACAGAGCTCTTAAAATTGCAAATGTTTCACTAAGTGAAATTGATGCTATTGCTTTTACCAGAGGCCCCGGTCTGCTTGGTTCACTTCTTGTGGGAACTTCATTTACAAAAGGGTTATCTATTGCTATAAGAAAGCCTATGGTTGATGTCAACCATCTTCAAGGGCATATTTTGTCTCACTTTATTAAGGTGCCCGAGAAGGAGATAAACATCCAGCCGGCATTTCCATACCTGTCACTCCTTGTCTCAGGTGGTCATACGCAGATTGTTCGTGTAGATAGCCACTCTTCGTTTACAGTTATAGGAGAGACTATT
>CAZPRX010000064.1:5895-7274 GCA_964588835.1 uncultured Muribaculaceae bacterium | reverse complement strand
CCAGGGTTCTTAAAACTGGTTTCCGTCTTGGTGACGCAGCTGATATGGCAATGATAGAGCTGGTTGACTTTAACGAGGCAATGCTGGCTTCTGCTAAACCTGAAGCTAAAAAGCCATCAACAAGACGTGGCCGTACTAAAAAGACAGACGCACCAGAGGTTAAGGAAGAGACAAATGCCGAGCCTAAAGCAAAGGCAAAAGCTCCTGCCAAACCTAAGGCAAAAAAGAGTGAAGAGAAAAAAGAGGAGTAATCTTCTATTCTTATCATCAGAAAAAAGACCGGCTAAAAGTAATTTTAAGCCGGTCTTTTTTATTGATAAATGACATAAATTTGCATATAAATTTAAATACTATGAGCAGAATCATTACAGAGGTTTGTACAGAAAATATAAACTCAGCAATAACAGCAGATCAGGCCGGTGCAGACAGAATTGAGTTGTGTCAGGGTTTGTCTGAGGGAGGATTAACTCCATCGCCTTCACTTATTAAGTGGTGCTCTGCAAATTTGAAGCTTGGAGTGATGGTTCTAATCAGGCCCAGAGGAGGAGACTTTCTTTATAACGATATTGAATTTGAAATTATCAAAAGAGATATTGAGTTCTGCCGAGAGAGCGGAGCAGGTGGAGTAGTTGTTGGATTCCTTAACGAGAGTGGTGATGTGGATAAGGTAAAACTTAAGGAGGCTGTTAAAATTGCAGGAGAGATGGAGGTTGTCTTTCACAGGGCGTTTGACCGATGCAGGGATTGGGAGCAAGCTCTTGAAGATATTATTGAGTGTGGATGCTGTAGAATACTTACCTCCGGTTTGCATGACACTGCTTATGATGGAAGATTTTTACTTAGGCAGATAATCCAAAAGGCCGGTGAAAGGATAGCAATACTTGTTGGTAGCGGGGTTGTACCTGAAAATATCTTGGAAATATATAAAGAGACTGGATTCAGTGAGATTCATTTCTCTGCAAAGAGAGCCTCATTGTCTGGTATGAAGTTCCAGGGTGCAAACATTAAACCACTGAATACTCATATAGAGTCCAATAAAAAAGAGATAGCACAAATCCTTGAGATCTGTGCTACCCTTAGATAATATTTGTTTATTCCTGTTTAAACTATAAGCATACCTATCATTGCTGCCGACATAAGTGCAACCAGTGTTGCCCCCAGCAGTGATCTGAAGCCATAGGCCGATAAAGTGGGCTTCTGGTTAGGTGCTATTCCGCCAACGCCGCCAATCTGAATACCTACAGAAGCAAAGTTTGCAAAACCACACAATACATAAGTAGCCATTATAATGGACTTAGGATTTGCAAATGCTCCAGACTGAATCATTTCAGAGAGACTCTGATAGCCTACAAACTCTGTTAAAATAAGTTTTTCACCCA
>CAZPRX010000064.1:0-5795 GCA_964588835.1 uncultured Muribaculaceae bacterium | reverse complement strand
ATATAAGCAGCAAGAACTCCTCCGGCCATGGTGGACATGCCCGCTGTCATAACTAGCATAACCTCACTCTTTGTCATTCGTGGTATATACTCTTTGACCATCAGAGGTGCCTCAGTTTGCCCCAGGAATATGTTACCTGCGGTAGATAGAGATTCTGCGCCTGTAAGATTAAGCGCTTTTGACAGTAGCCAGGCCATTACCCATACAACTTTCTGCAGGATTCCCAGGTAGAAAAAGAGGCTTGTTAAAGCAGAGAAGAAGATAATTGTAGGTAGTATCTGTAAGGCAAAAATAAACCCAAAATTAGATGTGTCCACAAGTGGTCCAAACAGAAATTCTGAGCCCGCTTTTGTCCAGTTGAGAACGGCCACAAATAATTTTCCCAAAAATTCAAACACATCCTGTACTACCGGAAAGGCTATTACGGATATAGCAAGGATAAGCTGAAACATTAGGGCAATACCCACCGTTTTCCAGTTAACCCTTCGTCTGTCCAGAGAGAATAGCCAGGCAATAAATATAATAACAGACATCCCAAGGATACCCCTTAGGATTGAACCTATGTTAAAGGCAAATTTTTTTTTTGCTATTATATCCTTATATGGATTTGGGGCAACGCCTGATGGCTGTACATCTTGTGTGGAAATAATTGTTGTTGAGTCTGTTGTTGCAATTACTGCTGTTTCTGCAGTTTGAATTGTATCCTGAGCCATGATGCCGGTAAAGGCCAGGCAGAGGGTAAAGAGTAGCAAGAATCTTTTCACGTATATAGTTTGTTATGTTGTTCTCTGATACTAACGTCAGGCAAATATAGTCATTAAATTATTATCTTTGAGCGCACAAATTACAATATGAAATTCGAACTTACAGCTACTGATTCCGGCTCTTCAGCAAGATGCGGAAAGATTTATACAGACCATGGAGTGATTGATACACCCATCTTTATGCCGGTAGGAACATTGGGTACAGTGAAGGCTGTTTTTCACAGAGATCTCAAAGAGGACATCAAAGCTCAGATAATACTCGGGAACACTTATCACCTTTATCTCAGACCCGGAACAGATATAATCAGGAGGGCAGGCGGGCTGCACAAGTTCAGCTCATGGGACGGACCTATTTTAACCGATAGCGGGGGGTATCAGGTATTCTCTCTATCAGAGAAGAGAAAGCTTACAAACGAAGGTTGCACATTCAGCTCTCATATTGATGGCTCGAAACACCTCTTCTCACCAGAAGGGGTTGTGGATATTCAGCGTATTATTGGAGCAGATATTATTATGGCGCTTGATGAGTGCCCTCCGGGTGAATCTACGCATGAATACGCAAAGAAATCCCTCAAGCTGACTCAAGACTGGTTAGAGAGAGGTTGCCGCCATTTTGACTCAACAGAGCCACTTTATGGCTACTCTCAGGCCTATTTCCCCATTATACAGGGGTGCGTCTATCCGGACCTGCGAAGAGAGGCTGCAGAGCATGCTGTATCACTTGGAAGAGAGGGGTACGCCATCGGGGGGTTATCGGTGGGAGAACCCACTGAGCAGATGTACGAGATGCTGGAGGTGGTTAACCCGATTTTGCCTAAGGATAAGCCTCGCTACCTGATGGGGGTGGGTACTCCTGCAAACATACTGGAGGGAATAGCAAGAGGGGTAGATATGTTCGATTGTGTAATGCCCACCAGAAATGCGAGAAATGGTATGCTTTTTACTTCAGAAGGGATAATAAACATAAGGAACAAAAAATGGGCAGACGATTTTTCGCCTATTGACACTAACGGATACTCCTTTGTTGACTCTACATATTCAAAGGCATATCTGAGACATCTTTTTATAGCACAGGAGATACTTGGAGCTCAGATTGCAAGTGAACACAATCTGGCCTTTTATGTGTGGCTTGTAAAAGAGGCTGCAGTTCATATAAAACAAGGAGATTTTGTTTCCTGGAAAAACACAATGGTAAAGAAACTTGAGACAAAGCTTTGATAAAGAATGATTAGATTAAAGCCTACAATTCTTGACAGATACATCATTAGGAAGTTTATAGGAACCTACCTATCGGCTTTGCTTGTCATAATAGGAATTGTAATAATATTTGACATAAGCGAGAAGATTGACAACTTTGTTCAGAATCAGGCCCCTTTGAACGAAATAGTGTTTAAGTATTATGCAAACTTTATCCCCTATTTCATAAACATGTTCAGTCCGCTGTTTGTCTTTATTACGGTAATTTTCTTTACCTCAAAACTTGCAGCCAACAGCGAAATAATTGCAATCTTATCTGGTGGGATAAGTTTTAACAGATTGCTTTACCCTTATATTCTGTCTGCTGTTTTTATTACAATATTCAGCCTTGTTCTGAACTTGTACATAATTCCGCCTGCCAACAAAGGGAGGCTGGCTTTTGAAAACAAGTATGTAAAGAAGCAGTTTGTAAATACGGACAGAAACATTCACTATCAGATAAATCCGGGTGAATTCTTGTATATGGAGTCCTTCAGCAATTTTAGCAAAAGCGGTACAAAATTTACTCTGGAAAAGATGGAGGGACACCGGATGCTATCAAAACTTTCTGCGGAAAATGCGGTGTGGGATACCCTTTCCAGAAGCTGGAAACTTTATGATTATTACCACAGGACATTTGACGAGAGGGGAATTCAGACTATTACACAGGGTGCTCAAATGGATACTTTAATCAACCTTACATATGAGGATTTAAGTACAAGGGCAAATGTGGTTGAGACTCTGAGCTTTCATGAGCTGAATGATATGATTGCAATTCAGAGACTCAGAGGTGATAAGATGGTAAAGTTTGCCCTGATAGAGAAACATACCAGGCTGGCTCTCCCTTTTGCAGCAATAATCCTTACAATTATGGGTGTCTCCTTGTCATCCAGAAGGAGAAGGGGAGGAATCGGTATGAACATAGGGATCGGGATAGCACTTAGCTTTTCGTATATTCTCTTCTTACGCTTCAGCCAGATGTTTGTTCACTCAGGAGTACTGCCTCCGCTTGTTGCATTGTGGGTGCCGAATATGCTTTATGGTGCAGTTGCCTATTTGCTTTACCGAATAGCACCTAAGTAATCAAAATTAAAAAGCGCTGCAAATAAAGTCTGCAACGCTTTCCGGTTATAAAAAAAGGTTAAAAAAGGTCAAATTTGTTTTACCTGAATGGCCGATATCATATCATCTATCATCTTATCCATTCCCCATAGCGGATTCCATCCCCACTCATCCCTTGCACAATTGTCGTCAAGATTATCTGGCCATGAGGCCGATATTTTATCTTTTACCGGATCTACCTGGTAGCTGAACTTAGCATGAGGAAATCTTTTTGAGATTGCAGCAAACAGCTCTTTGGGTGAAAAACTCATGGCAGTAACATTGAAACTGTTTCTGTGAATTAGTTTTGAGGCGTCTGCATCCATTAACTGAGTGCATGCGTTTAGGGCATCAGGCATATAGAGCATATCCATCCTGGTGTTTTCAGGAATTGGACATACATATTCACCTTTTTTTACGATCTCATAAAATACCTCAACTGCGTAATCTGTTGTACCACCTCCGGGCAGACATCCATTTGAAATAATCCCCGGGAATCTTACGCTTCTTGTATCAACTCCAAATCTGGTAAAGTAATAATCACTGAGAAGTTCTCCGGAAACCTTGCAAACGCCGTACATAGTGTTAGGTCTCATTATTGTATCCTGAGGTGTGTCTTTGTGAGGTGTGTTATCACCAAAGGCTCCTATGGAGCTGGGAGTAAATACGGAACAATTATACTCTTTTGCAATCTCAAGAGAGTTTAAAAGTGCTCCCATATTTATATTCCATGCGAGGAGAGGATTTTTCTCTCCTGTAGCAGAAAGTAATGCAACCAGATTGTAAATCCTGTTGATGTTGTATTTTTTAACAGTCTCAGTGTATGACTTAACGTCTAATGCATCAAGCGTAACAGCTCTGGAAATTTTCGAAAGTCTCTCGACAACATCTGCTCTTAAATCTGCAGCAATTATGTTATCTTCGCCATATAATTTCTGAAGGTGCGGAACCAGTTCCGTGCCAATCTGTCCACCGGCACCAACCACTAAAACATTCATATATTAGAACTTTTAATTCTGTAAGGAAATAGGTTACAAATGTATAAAATTTATAGATAAATTCTATTTTTGATTACATATTTTTATAATATCGAGCAGTAAACAATTATGACTCCTGAGCAGACAGATACTTTAATCCGGGAACTCTCCACAAAAGAGGGATTTGTTGATTATGGAGCCGCAAAAGCTCAGGCTCTTACAGAGGATATTGCCAGGCTGAAAGAGTATCTTAAAAAGGGATATAATGCTGATATGAAGTATATGGCAGGAAATCTTCATTTACGGGAGGATACTTCCCGGCTTCTTGACGGAACCCTGTCTGTACTCTGTTTTCTGGCACCATATAAACCAGCTACTGTTCAGGGAGATAACTCTCCTTTAATTGCAAGTTACGCGTACGGAAAAGATTATCATAAGATTATAAAAGATAAGCTATACCGAATTTGTGCTGAATTAAAGGAGAGGATACCGGATGTGAGATACAGGGTATTCTGTGACTCAGCACCTGTTCTTGAAAGGGCCTGGGCTTCAAGGGCCGGCCTGGGATTTATTGGTAAGAACTCATTTTTAATCAGTAAAAAATATGGACTTCATACTTTAATTGGGGTGATTTTGCTGGATGTAGAGGTCGTTTACCGAGAACAGGTTCCCGGAGGTTGCGGTAGATGCACTAAGTGTATTGATGCATGTCCGGCAGGTGCAATTGTAGCACCTAAGGAAATTGATGCCAGAAGGTGTATCTCTTATCAGACTATAGAATCGGGCCGGCTGAGGGTGGATGAGGATTTTCCGGCAATTGACACAGGATGGATGTTTGGTTGTGATATTTGCCTCAATGCATGTCCGTGGTCTGCAAAGGGAGATGCTACATCCTGGGAAGAGTTTGCCCCTTTAACTCACGGAGAGGCCGAGCGGAGATTGACTGAGACAAAGAGTGAGGAGTGGCTCTCAATGGATGAGGAGTACTTCAAAAGATGGTTCTATGACTCCCCGTTAATGCGTGCAGGGTTGAATAAAATAAAAAACAATATACAATGAAATGGTTTACCGAGGTGGAGACAGGCCGGTCGCCACACTTAATCAGCTATAGGAACAGGATACTTTTTCTGGGCTCATGTTTTTCTCAGGAGATAGGGGGTAGAATGCAACAATATGGATTTAATGTATTGGTTAATCCATTTGGGGTTTTGTATAATCCACAATCTGTTGCTCACTCAATCACTCGTCTTGTCAAGAATGAGCCGGTAAATACAAATGACATTGTCAGGGACGGATCAATTTTTAAAAGCATTTATCATTCAAGTGAGTACTCTTCGATGAGTATGGAAGATTTGATTGAGAATCTTAATATATCCATAAGTGATGCTTCAGCGTTTTTGAATGCAGCTGATACTGTAGCCCTCACCTTTGGATCCACATGGATATTCAAACGGAGAGAGGATGGCAGGGTGGTCTCAAATTGCCATAAACAACTTGCGGACAGTTTTGAGAGATTGGCTCTTAAAACAGAGGAGATTGTTGGGATGCTGATTCCCCTTATTGAGCAGATGCCTCAGAAGAGATGGTTTTTGAGTGTAAGTCCTGTAAGGCATCTAAAGGATGGAGCTAAGGAGAATATGCTGAGCAAGGCAAGTCTTATTCTTGCTCTTAACGAGCTGGAGAAGAGGTATAGTAACGTTGTCTATTTTCCATCTTA
>CAZPRX010000063.1:6910-7305 GCA_964588835.1 uncultured Muribaculaceae bacterium | reverse complement strand
GTGAAGTAATTAACGGAGGATTCGGAATGGTAATAGATGGTAGTGAGGATGCGGACAGACGAATTAAAAACATGCTCCACTGGGATGTCAATAACGGCATTTCAAGAAGAGCATGGGCGAGAAACAGCGGAGCTATCTTTGCAATCAAGAGAGAAATGGAGAGAACTCCGGAACTAAAAGTTACTATCCCAAATATTGCTGATGACAAACTAGTCCGCGAGGCTGCTGACCATATTTTCAACATCATATCCAAGGCTTGAAGCGTAGGCTTTTAAGTCACTGACTGCCTTTGGGTCCGGCTTTCTTTCACGAGCCAGGATCCAGAGGTATTTTCTTGATGGGTCCCCTACCAGTGCAATTGTGTAATCTTCATCCACACGGAGAACCCAATAATC
>CAZPRX010000063.1:0-6900 GCA_964588835.1 uncultured Muribaculaceae bacterium | reverse complement strand
TGCAAAGGGCCAAAAGAAACTCACCTTAAGCTTTGATGGCTCATTTGAGTCAGGAACCCATGCTTTACCCTTTACCTCTTTAAACCTGTTTTTATTCTCAACTACTCTTCCCTGATTTATAACAGTTACAGTTCCATCATCTCTAAGTTCATAGAAAGCAGTATTCTCATCCAGGCCCTCTTCAAAACTATTTGGTAGTCTGGCTATCTCGTACCACTTCCCCATGTAACTTTTCAGGTCAAAAGACTCCTGGGTCTCAAGCACTAGATGGGGAGCAGAGCAGGAGATTCCGAGGAATGAAAGGAGAAGGGAAATATATTTCTTCATTATTTTACGATTGTTTCAATTATTACACTTTTTGCAAAAAGGTCTCTCTATTTTTGCACCATTAAATATAACAAAAAAATATGAAAAGGACGGTTATTAAGATAGATGAGGTACTTTGCAACGGATGTGGAAATTGTGTTGAGGGATGCCACGAAGGGGCACTGCAGCTAATAGACGGAAAAGCCGTAATGATAAGTGATCTCTACTGTGACGGACTTGGAGCTTGCATAGGCGACTGTCCTGTGGGGGCAATTGAGCTTATTGAGAAGGAGACTGAGCCATATAACGAGGTTGCAGTAATGGAGAGAATTCATGTCAAGGGTGAAAAAGTTGTACTAGCACATCTTCAGCATCTAAAAAATCATGGTGAGATGGAGTGGTTTAACCAAGGAGTTGAGTGGTGTCGTAAAAACAACTTCAGCATTGATCTTACAAAGATTAAAGATGCAGAAATTCACTTAGTCAAAGATGAGCACACTCCTGTATCGCCAGAAGGCAAAGGGATGGCATGTGGCTGCCCAGGCTCCATGGAGAGAGACTTTAGAGGTGTAGCTGCTGCGCCCTCACCAGCTCCCGGAATCTCATTTAACCCATCTGGAAATGTAAGCGAATTAAGACAGTGGCCTGTTCAGCTTCATCTTCTAAATCCATCCGCAGGATATTTCAAGAATAGTGATGTCCTTCTTGCATCAGACTGCTCATCATTTACTCACGGTTCTTTCCACCAGACATTCCTTAAGAATAAAACCCTGGCAATAGCATGCCCAAAACTTGACAGTAATTTGAACAGCTATATTGAAAAGCTGGCAGCAATGATTGATCAGTCAAAAATCAATACTCTGACAGTTCTGATTATGGAGGTTCCTTGCTGCGGAGGATTACTTCAGATAGCAAAAAGGGCAAGAGAGTCGGCATCAAGAAACATACCTCTCAAGGTGATGGTAATGTCCATCAAAGGTGATATTTTAAGCGAAGAGTGGATTTAATCCACTCTTCCTTTTTTACCTTATCTTTTTTTAAAGAGAAGAGCGTCAAGCGAATATCTTCCTGCACCGGTAACAAAAATGGATGCAAATACAGTAAGATACAATAGTGAAAGCTCTTTAACCTGTAAAGGATCTGCTGCGTGAGCAACAAATGCGGCAACGCTCATTGCCACTATAAGCGGAATTGCAGAAAGCCTTGTAAGCAGTCCCAGCACAATAAACACAGAGGCAACGAATTCAGCACCTATCAGTAGTATTACCGACAAGGTTGCCCCCATTCCAATCGGGTCAAATCCACTCTGAACCATACCCTCAAAATTTTGAATTTTTGACCAGCCATGAGTCATCATCATAAGCCCTGATGCTACTCTTAGGATTAGAAGGCCAAGCGAGCCGACGTTCTCTTTTGCAGGAGCTCCGTAAAACAGAAATTTTTTCATCACTTATAATTTAATGTTTGACAATCGGGGCAAGTATATTCTCGATCTCTTCAAATGCCTTTTTCATAACCTCTTCAGTTATACCGCCAGCCTGTTTGGCCATTGCTCCGGAGTTCATTCTTGACACCCATGTCTTTCCGTCAGAAGTCTCATAGAGAGATATTCTGCACGGCATCAAAGATGAATAGATCCGCTCATTGTCTAAAGATAACATTTTTACAGAATAATCAGGGCGGCAAACCTCCATCACCACAACAGGCAGCACTTCAAATCCGTGATTTTTCAATGACTGATGCAGGTGATGTGTATGCATTATTTTCCAGTTTCCATCTTGCAGAGCCCTTTCTATAATTCCTGTCGTCTCCGAAAGATTATACAGGCTCTCATTTTTTATAAACATTTCCATAATTTCAAATTAAAGTTTTAATTAATGAGCCAAGAGGTTCCACAAGCTGGATACCATCATGCTCAATTTCAGCCAGCTTCTCTTTGCCAGTTTTTGTAAGTTCAAAATACATTTGCCTCTTGTCTCTTTCACCCAGTACTCTGCTGATGTAATCCTTCTCCTCAACCGACCTGAGTAGCTTAGAAGTATTTGAGCAAGTTAGATTAATCTCCTCTGCAATCTCTCCGGATGATAGTCTCTTATCTTTTAGACAACATAGAACCATCCCCTCGTTCAGGCAAATTGAGTGCTCGTTATGAAATTTTGTTTCATAATCAGAGAGAGCCCTGAGTATATCTCTTATGGCACAAAGCTTTTTCATTTCTTTAACAGAGTCTTTTCAATGGCCTCTTTTATGACGTTCTTAGGCAGTGCTCCCTGAGCTATCTGAGGGTCCTCTCCCATAGGAATAAAGACCATTGTAGGAATACTTCTGATTGCAAATGCAGAAGCTAGTTCTCTCTCTGCCTCAGTATCTACTTTATATATATAAATCTCACCTTCGTATTCAGCAGCAAGCTGCTCAAGAATCGGTGCAAGTGTTTTACAAGGTCCACACCAGTCTGCATAAAAATCTACGATAGCAGGCTTGTCCCCAAGATATTTCCACTCATTTGGATTATCCTCATAGTTAACTACTCTCTTCAGGAATTCTGCCTTTGTCAGTTTTATAGTCTTAACCTTAGCTTTTGAGGATGACTCAGCCGATTCAACATTGCTCATACCCTCTCCGCTTCCTTTACCGGAGCCACACGCCGGAAGAGCCAGGGTAAAAATCAGTAATAGTATTGATATGTTTTTAAATCTCATCATTTAAATATTTTAAATTAACCTTTTGCAAAAATAGATATATTTTCTATTAAAACAAATTTCCATTGGAAATAATTTTTTTGTTTAATCTCTAAAAATTGTATTATTTTGTAAGATTATTTAAAACAGCCAATACTTATGGAAGAGATTTGTAAAATCAAGGATCTATACAGGACATTGTATATTTTTGAAAGAGAGTTTCAGGCAAAGAATGATATAACTATAAACGAAGCCATGCTTCTATGTTCTCTTAAAGAGGGTTCGCCAAGAAGCGCTCACGAAATATGTGAATTTATAGGTCTCTCCAGCTCAAGAGGATCAAGAATAATCAATACTACTGAACAGAAAGGATTCATTAAGCGGAACATGGGCAAGGAGGACAAAAGGCAGATGATTTTCACACTTACAGAATCGGGAAAATCAAAACTGGATGAGATGAATAAAAAGAAGCTGGAGATAGGTATTGAGCTGCAAAACATGTTAAAATAAGAGAATGAAATATTTAATTATTGGCGGAGTTGCCGGAGGTGCTACCGTAGCAGCCCGATTGAGGCGAATGGATGAAAAAGCGGAGATTATTCTTTTTGAAAAAGGGGAGTATGTCTCATATGCTAATTGCGGACTTCCTTATTATATAGGAAACATCATTCCTGAGAGGGACCAGCTTTTTGTCCAGACAGCACAGGGGATAACCAGCAGATATGAGATTGACATCAGAATTAAGAGCGAGGTTACCTCTATTGACAGAGCTGCTAAAAGAGTTGAGGTTAAAGATCTTTCAAGCGGTGAAATTTATAGTGAGAGTTTCGATAAATTGATAATGTCTCCGGGGGCGGAGCCACTCAAACCCCCTGTTCCGGGCATCAACAACAAATGTATATTCACATTAAGAAATGTGCCAGATACAGACAGGATAAAAGAATATATCAAGAGCAACAGCGTAAGAAGTGCTATTGTGGTAGGAGGCGGTTTTATAGGCCTTGAAATGGCTGAAAACCTCAGACACCTTGGAATAAAAGTAGATCTGATAGAGATGGCTCCACAAGTAATGGCTCACCTGGACTACTCAATGGCCTCTATTGTCCATCTTGAACTCAAGGCAAAGGGTGTCAGGCTGCACCTTGGGAAGAGTGTAGAGGAATTCAGATCAAGCGGTTCTTATGTGGAGGCTGTATTAAAGGGAGAGAAGAGTATTTTTGCCGATATGGTCATATGGAGTATCGGTGTCAAACCGGATGTCTCACTCGCCAAAAGTGCCGGCCTCGATATTGGGGTTACAGGGGGGATAAAGGTTAACCAATTCATGCAAACATCAGACGTAAATATTTATGCTCTTGGTGATGCTGTTGAGGTTACACACCTGGTAAGCGGAAAACCTGCACTTATTCCACTGGCAGGGCCTGCAAACAAAATGGGAAGAATAGTTGCTGACAATATAGTCCTGGGAAACAAATCAACTTATGCCGGTTCAATAGGAACAGGAATAGCCAAGGTATTTGACCTGACTGTTGCTTCAACAGGAATGAGTGGAAAATGGCTTGAGAGAGAGGGTATCCCGCACGTTGATTCATATACACATTCGGCATCTCATGCAGGTTATTACCCAAATGCACTTCCTCTTTCTGTTAAGATTACATTTTCTCCCGATAAAGGAAAACTTCTGGGCGCTCAGGTTGTTGGCTTTGAAGGGGTTGATAAAAGAGTAGAGATGTTTGCATCGGTAATTAAGAGTGGAGGAACAATTTTTGATCTTATGGAGCTTGAACACGCTTATGCGCCGCCTTTCTCATCTGCAAAAGACCCGGTAAATATGGCAGGTTTTGTTGCAGATAACATCATGAGTGGCCGGATGAAGATTGTAACATGGAGAGATATTGAGAAAGTTGATGCCCATAATGACGTTCTTCTGGATGTAAGAACCGCTGAAGAGAATCGTGACGCCTCTATCCCTGGCTCTTTGAATATTCCTGTAGATGAACTTAGGCTAAGACTTGATGAAATCCCCTCAAATAAGAGAATTATTATCTATTGCGCAGTAGGTCTGCGTGGTTACCTTGCATCAAGGATTCTCATCCAAAATGGGTTTAGCAATGTCTACAACCTCTCCGGTGGGTACAAAACATACTCTGTTGCCACCGGACAGCCGTCTGCATTCCAGTATTTTTCAGTTAAAATTACCTCAGGTGATCAGATAGAATAAAGTAACATGCAAAAATTTTACAAACTTATACTCAAAATAGCTGGCTGGAAAGTAATGGAACCGCCGGTACCGGAGCCCAAGTGTATAATTCTGGGTGTCCCTCACACTTCTGTGTGGGATTTTATAGTTTCCTTACTTTACTATAACTCAGAAGGTCACAAGGCCTATATTATGATTAAGGATAGTTTTTTCAGATGGCCATTTGGGAAGATGCTAAGAGCTGTAGGCGGCATCCCTGTCAAACATGGCAAGGGTGCAAATCTTGTTCTCCAGATTATTAAAGAGTTTCAAAACAGGGATGTCCTTCACCTTGCAATTGCTCCGGAAGGGACAAGAAGCCCTACAGACAGGTGGAAAACCGGGTTTCACACAATCGCAAAAGCTGCAAATGTCCCGGTGTACCTAGGATACTTTGACTGGAAAAAGAGAGAGGTGGGCAGAGGTGAAAAGTTTGAACTAACAGACGATGTTCAGGGCGATCTTAAGAGAATTCGCCAATGGTATAAAGATAAAGGAGTTGAAGGTAAACATCCAAAAAAGTTTTCACTAGGAAATGATTTGGAATGATTATTGTTGCATTACACCGGAACATTAAAAAAGCAAATGGAGAAGACAAGGGAATTTGGTACTTTAAAAGACTTATTTCACTATAGCATAGACAGATACAAAGACAACAAAGCATTCGTATATATTGACGGTCTTAATTACACTTACAAAGAATTTGGCGAACAAACTCTAAAAGTTAATCAACTTTTACTTAGCTCAGGCGTAGGCAACAGAGTTAAGGTTGCCATACTGGGACAAAACATGCCTAACTGGCCTGTTGCATATTTTGCGGCGGTTGCATTTAATCGAATTGCAGTGCCTATTCTACCTGATTTCTCTGAAGCAGAGGTAGAGAACATTATAGAGCATTCAGAGAGTGATGCTCTTATTGTCTCTGCGAGATTAGCTTCAAAGATATCACCGGAAAGAATGGCAAAGCTCAAAGTTGTAATCAACATGGACTCTCTGGAGGTTATTAAATCGACTTCAGACCAGCCGGCAAACTCAACAAGTGCTCCCGAAATAGAGGAGCTGGCTTCGATTATATACACATCAGGCACAACCGGAAGCTCTAAAGGTGTAATGCTAAGCCACAGAAATCTCTGCACACACTTGTATGCAGCGGCTAAACTTAGACCTAGCTTTGAATGGGATGTATGGCTCTCTGTTCTCCCACTTTCACATACAATGGAGAATAGTCTTAGCATGATGCTGCCAATGATGAGCGGAGCATCGGTTTATTATATGGAGAAGGCCCCCACACCTACTCTCCTTGTTCAGGCTCTGGCTAAAACCAGACCTACAACAATGCTTAGTGTACCTCTGATTATTGAAAAGATATACAGAAACAGTGTTCTTCCCAAGTTTACCTCATCTCCTTTGATGAAATCAATTTATGGAACTACTATTGGAAGAAAATTACTTCACAGAGTTGCCGGTAAGAAATTGATGAAGACCTTTGGTGGAAGAATCCGGTTCTTTGGAATTGGAGGTGCTAAACTTGATGGTACTGTTGAAAGATTCCTCCTTGAAGCGAAGTTTCCGTACGCAATAGGCTACGGATTAACTGAGTGTTCACCATTACTTGCCGGAGCTGTTGGCAAATGGGTGAAGTGGCAATCTACAGGCCCTGCTGTACATGGAGTA
>CAZPRX010000062.1:0-7378 GCA_964588835.1 uncultured Muribaculaceae bacterium | reverse complement strand
ATAATATTCATAAGGCCCACAGCAGCTCCCAGAAGTGTTATAATTCCAATGATGAATGCAGCAGCAGTAACATATCCCATTATTTTCATTATATCCTCAAGGAATGCATCGGACTTGGTAACCCTAAAGTCTGAAGCATCCATGGGGCTCAGCCTTCTTATAGATCTGAATAACTGTTCTGCAGACTCAAGCGCCTTCTCCTGATCTACTCCATCCTTAGGTATTACATTTATAACATAAAAAGAATTATCCGTAAGAAATACACCTCGGGCATTTGTCATAGGTATCCAGACCTGGTTATCCGGTCCTCCCCCAAAAGTACTCCCCTGGCTTGCGATGGTTCCAATTACTTCATATCTTGCTGCCCCTACGCTAATTATTTTCCCTACAGCATCTATACCTTTAAAAAGAGACCTCTCAACACCAGACCCTATCAAACAGGTAAATGTAGCAGATTCTATATCCTGTTTACTAAAATTTCTCCCCTTGTCGATTGAGGCACCTGAGAAAGAGAGATTATTCTCATCGGTTGCTGTTACTCTTATGTTTGGATTGGTTTTGTTTGAAGCATATTTAATTGTAGCATTACCTATTGCGGTAGCAGAAATTGAGACAGTAGAGGGAACTTTAAAGTTTTCTGCAAAACTCCTGGCCTGAGCATAAGATATATTTCTTCTGTTCATTACCCTTGGGCGTCTGCCTGCAGCTTCAGTATCTGTAAAATTTGACCTTACAGAAAAGGAATTTGCACCCATCTTGCCAAAATTCTCAGTCATCAGTGCTTTAAGGGAATCAGTAGCTGTAAGTATACCTACAAGCGATGTTATACCTATAGCAATGATAAGGATAGTAAGAGATGAACGCAGACGCGTGCTCTTAATTGAGCGTAGGGAGACAATAAGATTTTCCCTCATTAGAGGGTTTATTCCGAATCTGCGCGCCAGTAGCGCCTTTAGGCCATTCATATTACCGGGAAGTTGCTTAATAAGATTGTAAAAGTAGGAAAATCTATGTTAATAACATACATTTGCACCCGAATTCTATATCAATGAAAAAATTTGAATTAAAAAAAGGTTCCGAGGCCGGGAGGTCAGAGGAACAACCATCAAGAGGTCGCAGTGATGCCAGACCTTACAGAAAAACTGACAGACCATCATCAGGAAGACCTTCATCTGGAAGGTCATCATCAGGGAGACCATCGTCAGGAAGACCATCATCAGGAAGACCATCGTCAGGCAGACCATCTGCCGGAAGACCTTCTTACAGCAGACCCACTTCAGATGAGAGACCATCATCAGGAAGGACAATTTCAAGAAAACCATCTTACGACAGAAGCTCTTCAGAAGAGAGGCCATCAACAGGAAGGACAATTTCAAGGAAACCATCATACGACAGAAGTTCATCAGATGAGAGACCATCATATGGAAGGTCATCTTCAAGAAAACCATCTTATGACAGATCTTCATCAGACGAGAGACCATCTTACGGAAGGTCATCCGGCAGAAGACCATCTTTTGACAGATCATCTTCAGACAGACCTACCAGAGTAATTGCTAAGAGAACCACAGCCAAGAAAAGGGACGACGGACTGGTAAGACTTAACAAGTTCATCGCAAACTCAGGCATTTGCTCACGCAGGGAGGCAGACGAATACATAACAGCAGGTCTTGTTACAGTAAACGGGGAGATAATAACACAACTTGGAGTAAGAGTTAAGCCTTCAGACGACATCCGTTTTAACGGTGAGAGACTTAAGGGAGAGGAGAAGGTTTATATTCTTATGAATAAACCTAAAGACTTTGTAACAACTCTATCAGACCCAAATGCTGAGAAAACAGTAATGGAGCTAATTGCAGGCAAATGTCCGCAGAGAGTATATCCTGTAGGAAGACTTGACAAACAGACTACCGGAGTACTCCTTCTTACAAATGACGGAGAGTTGGCAGATAGCCTTACCCACCCTTCACATAACAGGAAGAAAATCTACCACATTGTTCTTGACAAAAATCTCTCTAAACCTCACTTTGATCAAATCCTTCAAGGAGTTGAGCTGGAGGACGGTGAAATTCATGCTGATTCACTATCATATGTGGACGAAGACAACAGTCAGGTAGGACTTGAGATTCACTCAGGAAGAAACCGGGTTGTCAGAAGGATTTTTGAACACCTCGGTTATAAGGTCAAGAGACTTGACAGAGTATATTTCGCAGGACTTACAAAAAAGAGTTTGAGAAGAGGGCAATGGCGTTTTCTAACTGAAAACGAAGTCTCTATGCTCAAAATGGGTTCATATGAATAACAATTCAACCAAAATTCATAAATCTGGATTTGTCAACATTATAGGTAATCCAAATGTTGGCAAATCTACTCTTATGAATGCTCTTGTAGGAGAGAAACTCTCCATTGTTACTGCAAAGGCACAAACTACAAGACACAGAATAATGGGAATCGTCAACGGAGAAGACTATCAGCTGGTTTTCTCCGACACTCCCGGTATACTCAGACCAAGCTACAAGCTTCAGGAGAGCATGATGAACTTTGTGGAGACCGCTATAGGAGACGCAGACGTAATACTTTACGTTACCGACGTAGTGGAGAAGAGCACAAAGAACGAGGAGTATATTGAAAAGCTTAATAAAGTATCCTCACCGGTAATCCTTATCATTAACAAGATCGACCTTTCAAATCAGGCAGATTTGGAAGTTCTGAATGAAAGATGGCAGGAGCTGGTACCCCGCGCAGAGATTTTCCCTGTGTCGGCACAAGAGAAATTCAATATAACACCCCTGCTTAACAGGATTCTTCAGCTTATCCCCGAAAGTCCGGCCTGGTACGATAAAGATGTTTTCACAGACAGAAATCTCCGCTTTTTTGCATCAGAAATAATCAGAGAGAAGATTCTGCTGACATACGATAAAGAGATCCCCTATTCAACAGAGGTTACAATTGAGTCATTCAAAGAGACCGGAGATCTCTATTCAATTGAATCCGTGATATATGTAATGAGGGATTCCCAGAAAGGCATTTTAATAGGGAAAGGAGGCTCTGCTTTGAAAAAGGTAGGGACACTGGCGAGAAAGGATATGGAATCCTTTTTTGAAAAAAAGGTTTTTTTGCAGATATTTGTAAAGGTAAATCCAGACTGGAGAGAAGATAAGAGAAAGCTTAAGCAGTTTGGTTACATACAGGACTAGAAAAAACCAATAACCAGAATGAGTACCCCGGACCTTGACTACGAACCAGAACTTCAGGAAGAATCTGACGACATTTCCGAATCATCCGAGAACAGCAAGTATGACAAACTCATAAACGAGGGAGACAAGAAGTACAAACTTACGGGTATGTACAAAGATTGGTTCCTTGATTATGCATCCTATGTTATACTTGAGAGGGCCGTACCTCATATCAACGACGGCCTCAAACCTGTTCAGAGACGCATCCTTCACTCAATGAAGAGAATGGATGACGGGAGATATAACAAGGTTGCCAACATTATAGGTCATACAATGCAGTTTCACCCTCATGGAGACGCCTCCATAGGTGATGCCCTTGTACAGCTAGGGCAGAAAGATTTGCTCGTTGACTGTCAGGGAAACTGGGGCAATACTCTTACTGGAGACAGTGCTGCAGCACCCCGATACATTGAAGCAAGACTCAGTAAATTTGCAAACGACGTAGTTTTTAATCCAAAAACTACTGACTGGATGCCATCTTATGATGGTCGCAACCAGGAGCCGGTAAATCTTCCGGTAAAATTTCCACTATTACTGGCTCAGGGTGTTGAGGGTATAGCTGTGGGACTGGCTTCAAAAATTTTACCACACAACCTTAATGAACTTATTGACGCTTGTATAGCATACCTTAATAACAATGAGTTCACTCTTCTTCCCGATTTCCCTACAGGCGGTCACGCTGATTGCAGCAAATACAACCAGGGATTGAGAGGAGGGGTTGTAAAGGTCAGGGCAAAAATCACAAAAATTGACAAGCGCACACTTGCTATAACTGAAATTCCTTTTGGACAGACGACTGGAAAACTTATTGAATCCATTCTTAAAGCTAACGATAAGGGTAAAATCAAAATCAGGAAGGTTGATGACAATACATCATCCGGAGCAGAAATTGTTGTACATCTTCACAACGAAGTATCTCCTGACAAAACAATTGACGCCCTGTATGCATTTACAGACTGCGAGGTATCTATTTCACCCAACTCATGTGTCATAAGAGAAAGCCATCCATGCTTTCTTGGAGTTGATGAAATTTTGCGACACAACGCTGAGTACACAAAGAGTCTTTTAAAAAGAGAGCTTGAAATCAGACTGGCTGAACTTGAAGACTCCTGGCACTACACATCATTAGAGAAGATTTTCTTCGAAGAGAAGATTTACAAAGAGCTGGAAAAGAAGACCGAATCATGGAAAGACCAATTGGACAACATTGAATCTGAGCTCCTGAATTATCAGCAAAGATTGCGTAAACCAATAATACGTGAAGATGTACTCAAATTAGTTGAAAAGCCAGTTCGTAAAATTTCCATGTTCGACATGAAGGCTCTTGAAGAAGCAATCAAGAAGATGGAAGATGAGATGACTGAGGTAAAATTCAATCTTGAACATCTTAACAATTATACAATTAAGTATTTTCAAAATATTAAGAAAAAATACGGAGAGAGATTCCCGAGAAAAACAATTATAACAAGCTTTGAAACCATCGAAGCCACTAAAGTTGTAGCTGTAAACGCAAAACTCTATGCAAATAAAGAAGAGGGCTTCGTGGGTATGGATCTTCGCAGAGATGAAAATGCAGAATTTGTATGCGAATGCTCTGACATTGATGATGTAATAGTTTTCCTTTCAAATGGAAAGTATATGGTCACCAAGATTCAGGATAAAGCATTTGTAGGCAAAGGCATTATCCACGTAGGTGTCTTCAAGAAAAATGACGAACGCACCATCTATAATGCCGTTTACAGACACGGCAAGAGCGGAGAATACTTTGTTAAACGTTTTGCTGTAACAAGCATGACAAGAGACAAAGAGTACGATCTTACCCAGGGTAAGGACGGCTCACAAGTTCTGTGGTTTACAGAAAATCCAAACGGTGAAGCAGAGGTATTGAAGGTTTTCCTTAAGCCGAGGCCTAAACTCAAAAAGCTCATATTTGAATACGACTTCTCCACTCTTGCTATCAAAAACAGGGGCTCCAGAGGAAACGTATTCAGTAAAAATCCAGTCCATAAGATACAGCTGAAATCTAAAGGAGTCTCTCAATTTGGAGGTCAGTCAATCTGGTTTGATACAGATATCAACAGACTTAATACAGACTCCAGAGGGAAGTTCCTTGGTGAATACCTACCGGGAGATCACATTCTTGCAATTTGCAAAAACGGAGAGTACTATACAACCAACTTCGATTTAAGCAACAGATATCAGGGAGACTTAATGCTGGTTGAAAAGCTGGATACTCAAAAGATATACACAGTAATATATTTTGACGCAGAGCAGGCTTGCTTCTACGTAAAAAGATTCCCGTTTGAACCTAACGACAATATTGTATCATCCTTTATTTCAGACGCTCCCGGCAGCTACATGCTTGAATTCTCAAACGACAAATACCCTCAGGTAGAGATAAAATTCGGTGGCAGACACTCAAAAAGGATAAACGAAATAATTGATGTTGAGAACTTCATTGCCGGAAAAAGCATCAGAGCAAAGGGCAAGAGACTAACAACTTATGAAGTTGACTCAATCAAGTTCATAGAGCCATTACAGAAAGATTTTGAAGAGCCGGAGATCATCAATGAGGAGATTACTCAACCGGAAGAGCAACAAGAGTCCCCTACTCTATTTTAGCAAAAGTATGATTATCACCCTTACAGGATTTATGGGAGTGGGCAAAAGCACTGTTGCTTCAAGGCTTGCGAACCATCTGTATTGTAATTGTGCAGACTTGGATACACTTATTGAGCAGGGAGAGGGGATGCTGGTGGAGGAGATATTCAGTAAAAGGGGTGAAGGAGAGTTCAGAAAACTTGAAGAGACCTATCTGGAGAATTTAATTGCTAAATGTAAAGATAAGGTTCTTGTAGTCTCTCTTGGAGGAGGCGCATTACTATCTCATAAAAACAGGTTTGCCATTACAGAAAACACATTCTGCATATATCTGAAGGCATCAACTGATACAATTACAAACAGACTGGCAAAAGCACATAAAAGCAGGCCTCTTGTAAAAGACAAGAGTGAAGATGAGTTAAGAAAAGAGGTTGAAAGGCTATTCAAAGAGAGAGAGCCAGGTTACGAAAGTGCAGCAAAACTAATTGTTAATGTCGATAATATTAGTGTCCGGGAGATACTCTCAACAATAATGGACTCTATATAATCTCTTCGCGGAGTTTGATATCCCTTACCCTTAATTGAATATTGGCAATTCCCCTATAGTAATTTTCTGCTATGGAATAACAAATATCCACAGGATTACCTGACTTTAGATGTTCAAAATGCTCTGCTCTGTTAAAAGCAATAGCAGAGATATGTCTATGAGGTTCATCCTCCTGTATGAGCTCCAGCTTCAGATGGCCAGCATCAGAACCCACTCTTCTGCCATTTCCATTGTCATACACATTCTCGGTTATAAAAACAGGAGACATATTTCCCGGCCCGAATGGCTGAAACTGCTTTAAAATTCTAAAGAACTTTGGTGTTATCTGCCTGAATTCTAGATAAGTGTCAATATTAATAATGGGTGTAAGAAGCTCTTTTGTTATCTTGTTTCTTACAAAATCCTCAAATCTTGTACAGAATTGTGCATAATTAGCCTCTTTCAGAGTCAATCCGGCTGCATACATGTGTCCGCCAAAATTTTCTAAAAGATCAGAGCAACTTTCAATCGCTTCGTACAGGTCAAAGCCTGGTATCTGGCAGAACCGGTAATAAAACCATTCGATTCAGTCAGAACAATTGTAGGACGGTAATAGGTCTCAACAAGTCTTGAAGCAACAATACCAAGAACACCCTTATGCCATGAAGGATTGTAAAGAACAGTTGATTTTCTTTCTGTATAATCCTTCGCTGTTGCCGCCATCTCTATAGCAGCCTGAGTAATCTCCCTGTCTATGCTCTTTCTGTCGTTGTTGTGAGTGTTGATTGTATCGCCGATATTTCTAGCCTCTTCATCATTTCTGCTTATCAGAAGGTCCACGGCCGTTTTACCGGACTCCATTCTTCCCGCAGCATTGATTCTGGGGCCAATTTTGAATACGATATCATCAATTGTAATAACATGCTTCTCAAGACCGGAAAGCTTAATAATTGAGAGCAGCCCTTTTCTGGGACTCTCATTAAGCTGCTTTAGCCCAAAATGGGCAAGTATTCTGTTT
>CAZPRX010000061.1:0-7419 GCA_964588835.1 uncultured Muribaculaceae bacterium | reverse complement strand
TGTTGAGATGGAATGGGGTGCCGAGGCCTATTCAATGATGAAAAAAATCAAAAATCTCTTCGACCCTGAAGAGATTCTCAACCCCGGAGTTATACTTAATGATGATAAAAAGATTCATTTGAAAAATTTCAAGCCTCTGCCGCCATCAAAAGAGGTTGTTGATAAATGTATGGAGTGTGGCTTTTGTGAAGGAGGATGTGTATCTGAAGGATTTACTCTATCTCCGAGACAGAGAATTACTGTGTACCGAGAGATTTGCAGACTTGAAAAGAGTGGTGAACAGCCTCATATTGCTGCAGAGCTCTCTAAATTATACAGCTATGCAGGCTTAGACACTTGTGCAACTGATGGTTTATGTGCTCTAAAATGTCCTGTGAAAATTGACACTGGAAAACTCGTCAAAGAGCTTAGGCATGAAGGCCACTCTAAGAGAGCTGAGAGAATTGCAGCCTCTCTTGCTAAAGGTATGGGTGGGGTAACTAATGGAATGAGAATCGGCCTAAATACGCTCTATTATTTGCGTCTCATCACAGGAAAAAAACTATTTGGAGCAGTTGCGACAGGGATGCATAAAGCTACCGGGGGAATGATTCCTCTATGGAATGAATATTTCCCTAAGGGAGCTGCAAAAATTAATTCCACAAATAAATCAGCAACTGACAATATACTCAAAGTAGTCTACTTCCCTTCATGCATAACCAGAAGTATGGGGGTCTCCAGAGAATATTCAGATGCTATGGAGATTACCAAAGTTACTGAAGTTCTTATTAAAAGAGCAGGGTTTGATATTGTCTACCCGGACGGGCTGGACTCTCTTTGTTGTGGAATGGCATTCTCATCCAAAGGCTTTGTTGAAGCTGGAAAAATTTCGTCCGACAAGCTTGAGGAGGCTTTAAGAGTTGCATCTGAAAATGGAAAATATCCAATACTCTGTGATATGAGCCCATGTCTTTACACAATGAAATCAAATTTTGGTGAGAGGTTGAAACTTTATGAACCGGCAGAGTTTGCTGATGTCTTTCTTTTAGACAAATTAAATATCAAGCAATTAGATAAGAAGGTTTCTCTTTTTGCTGTTTGTAGTGCAAAGAAGATGGAGGTTGACGAGCATTTGAAGAAGATTGCAGAACTTTGCACAAGGAATGTTGTTGTAATAGATAGTAACTGCTGTGGTTTTGCAGGTGACAGAGGTTTCTTGCTTCCTGAACTAAATAAACATGGTTTAAGGAATATCAAAGAACAAAGTAAAGGTTGTTCAGAGGGTTATGCAACTTCGCGTACTTGTGAGATAGGACTTTCAAAGCACAGTGGGATTTCATTCAAATCAATTTTCTACCTCCTTGAGGAGGCAACAAGAGATTAAGATGTATAAGAGTTTAAAGGAATTTGTTGATTTTCTTGAATCTAAAGACGAACTGATTCGTATTAAGGAGTATGTAGACCCCGTTCTGGAGATTGCAGAGATAACAGACAGGATCAGTAAGCAGCCAGGAGGAGGAAAGGCTATTCTGTTTGAAAATACTGGAACATCATACCCTGTTCTCACAAACATGCTCGGTTCTCAGAGAAGGATTCTTTTTGCATTAGGGGCAGACTCCTTTGACCAAATATCTGATTCTATGAGAGATCTGATAAAACAGATAACTCAGCAGAGGGGGACATTGCAAGAAAAAATCAAAGCTTTGCCTCTTCTGGGAAGAGCAGCATCCTGGATGCCAAAAAATCATAAAGGTGTAGCACCCTGTCAGGAGGTAATTCTTCACAAGCCCGATTTGAGCAGACTTCCTGTGCTTAAATGCTGGCCGGAAGATGGTGGAAAATTTATCACATTTCCATTGGTTCACACAAATGATCCTCTTACAGGAATACGCAATGTGGGGATGTACAGAATGCAGATATTCTCAGAGAACACTACAGGAATGCACTGGCACAGACATAAAACCGGAGCAAGACAATTCGCCCGTTGTAAAGAGGATAAGTTTCCCGTTGCTGTTGCCCTTGGGGGTGACCCCATCTACACCTATGCAGCAACAGCACCACTCCCTGAAGGAATAGACGAGTACATGCTGGCCGGATATCTCAGAAACAAAGCAGTATCTCTTGTAGATTGCCTTACACAACCAATCATGGTTCCGGCTGACTGCGATTTTGTTATAGAGGGATACATTGACACAAAAGAGCATCCTGTTACTGAAGGTCCTTTTGGGGACCATACAGGATTTTACTCTCTTGCAGACCTCTACCCAAAGATGCATATAACATGTATCTCACATAAAAATGATGCAATTTACCCTGCAACTATTGTAGGTATTCCCCCGCAAGAGGACAAATACATTGCTGTAGCCACGGAAAAAATATTTCTCACTCCCATACAATTCACGATGGTACCTGAGCTTAAAGAGCTCCATTTGCCTGAAGAGGGTGTTGGTCATAATATTGCTATTGCCAGAATAGAAAAAAATTACCCCGGACAGGGGGTTAAAGTGGCACATGCTCTTTGGGGTGCAGGTCAGATGATGTTTTGCAAAACACTAATTGTAACTGATGAAGATATTGATATCAGAGACCAGGAACAGCTGGCTAGTGCTATATTGAAGAATTATCTCCCAGAGAGAGACACCCATTTCAGCAGAGGTCCTGCCGATGTTTTGGATCATACTTCACCTGCATGCGGATACGGAGGAAAGATGCTAATAGATGCAACAAGAAAATTACCTGAAGAGGGAGGAGCACACAAACCAATTTCAGATATTGCATTTTATTTTTCACACTCTCCCGACGACAGAAAAGGCTTGATAAATATCATTATAGACGAATGGGAAGACATTAAGGACAGGTATCACGGACTATGGTTATGGGGAAGCAACTGGGATCCGGTAAGAGATTCGGATTTTATTGACGGAGTCCTCTCTGCAGACAGCAGAAGAAAGTATACAGGCAAAGATGGATTTACAAGAGAGTGGCCGGAAAAAGCCCTCTCATCTATAATAACAATTGAGAGTATTGACCAAAAATGGGAAAAACTAAAAATTGGCCCGTTTATTCCTTCCCCTTCGCTAAGATTTTTGAAAAAGCAAAAACAGCAAGGGCTATAAAAAACAGCATCGAATAAAAGGCTGCCCTTCCAATAAAATCACCATATTTCACGAAAACTGTTATTTTATCATTAAGGTTAAGCTCCCCTTTAAGCCACTCTCTATTCCACCATTTGGTCTGAGACACTATATCTCCCTTCTGATTGATAAGTGCGCTGACACCTGTATTTCCACATCTTGCAATTGAACGCCTAGTCTCAATAGCCCTTAATTTATCATACCAGAGATGTTGTTTATAACCTGGAGAATCAAGCCACCACCCGTCATTTGTAATAATTGACATAACATTTGCCCCTTCTTTAACAAACTCCCTGAAAAAATCACCATATACAGATTCATAGCAAATAGCAGTTCCTATTGAGATCTCTTCGGAAACAGAATGGAAAAGTTTCCTTTCATCTTGTTTGCCATAACTGCCAAAATAACCACCCAGTTCAATAACAAACAATCTAAACCCTCCAAGATATTTCTGAAAAGGCATAAACTCAACCAACGGCACAAGTTTGGATTTATAATAAAAGCTATATGCTCCTGAGCTATCAATCATCACAGCAGAGTTATGAGAATCATACCACCCCTCTCCTATCCGTCTTGATGAAGGTGAGGGTCTCTTATCATAAGGGAATTCCTCACGAGGGTAAAGATAGTGTGAAGAGGCTCCAATAATCAGCTTGGAATCACCCAGGCCTTTAGCAGCGGCAGCAATTCTTGAAAAAGAGGCACTCTCGTATGGATTATTTTCAATTACCCCTGAGGTAAAGGTTTCAGGAGCAATTACAAAATCAACAGTATCGTCAAACCCATCATTGATTAGGCCTATAAGCACCTCATCTTGTTCTTGTTGAGTCATCCCTCCAAATTTATCATGGTAAGGATCTATGTTTGGCTGAACAATTAAAAAAGTGGCCGGATTATGCTTTTCTGAATAAGTTATGTAGAGAGCATGAGAAATAAAAATGGGAAATATTAGTAATACAATCAGGATTATATTTTTCGCACGCATTTGGGATGCGGCACAATTTCCCCGTGTAACTATAATATCATATGCAAAAACAGAGACAATCAAAGCCCATAAAGAGCCACCGGCAACTCCAGTAAATTCATACCACTGGACTATCTTGTGAAGTGAAGCGAAGCCATTACCAAGTGCAAGCCATGGCCAGTTTAGTTCACCATCTGCCATTAAATTTTCAAAAGCCAACCATGCTATAATAAAAAATGCATATCCAATTCCACGTCCGAATTTATTTTTAAACCACGGATAAATAAGAACAATAAGAGTTAATGGAACCGAATAACTCACCATGGACGCAACTGCACCATTAAAGTTTGCATAACCTATCCAGTAAGTTGAAGAGATTGTCCAGAAAAGAAAAGTCAGGTAAATTAATAACCATCCATATCTGATTCCATTATTTTCAATATAATTCTGAAGCATCAGAATAGGAATCAAAGCAAATAAAATCAGAATACCTGTCCCTTTTACCAAAAACGGCAATGATAAAAGCAAAATTGCTGCTATCATTAGCCTTAATACTATTTTAGTTTTTTTATTAATTCTAAAATGCATAATTTCGCCGTTCAATTTTTGTAACAATTATCACACATGAAAAGTATTCCAAAGAGTGTAGTTCTGTTAATGACTCTGATTTCATCAGTCACAATTCATGGTCAAGTATCTGACAAAGATACAATAATTAAAAATTATGATATTAAGGGGGTAACAATTATAACAACCCCTAAAGAGACCTATTTCCTAAATCAAATTCCTGCCTCAACAAGCATAATAAAAGCCAATGAGATGGAATCAGGAGGTAAGAACACAATAAAGGGTTTATCCGGAGCAGTACCCAATCTATTTATTCCCGACTATGGCTCAAAAATTACATCTGCAATATATATAAGAGGAATCGGGTCAAGATTCTCTCCTTCACCATCAATTGGTCTTTATGAAGACAATGTGCCATACATAGATAAAAGTGCATTTGATTTTGAATTACTGGATGTTGAAAGAGTAGAAATATTACGTGGTCCACAAGGGACACTCTACGGGAGAAATGCTCTAGGTGGAATAGTACATATAAGAACCAGATCTCCATTTTCAACACCAGGAACAGAAATTTCTTTTAAATCAGGCATGTATAATCAATTTAAAGGAAGCTTTATAACAAGAAACAAATTATCAGAAAAACTTGCTTTTTCACTAAATGGATTCTACTCTAGTGATGGTGGTTTTTTCAAGAATGAGTATACTGGTGAAAAATCTGATAAAGGATATTCTGCAGGAGGAAGACTACGCCTTGCATACAATATAGCCAGAGCATGGAAAATTGAAGCTTCAGGCCAGCTGGAATTTAATAATCAAAATGCATATCCTTACGGACTTTATAATAAAGAGAACGAAACAACTGCTTCACCATCATATAATGATACCAGCTCATACAAAAGATTATTAAACACAAATAGCCTTGTTGTAACCCATACAGCCCCGGGATGGAGATTAAGCCTTATCTCTGCATATCAGCATCTAAAAGACAGAATGCGCCTTGATCAGGATTTTACACCTGAATCAATATATACAATGAGTCAATCTCAGAAATTCGGAAATTTCACACAGGAGGCAATTTTCAAATCAGAAAACAACAAAAATTACCAGTTTGTATCAGGTCTATCTGGCTTTCTGCAAAATAACTTTACAGATGCGCCGGTTCATTTTGGAGAAGATGGTGTTAACAGATTTTTCCAAAGCACTTTTGACAGATTATATCAGACAGGAGCCATGCCTTTTCACATGATTGTATCTGACAAGACGATTCCTGTTTACGGAGAATATAATCAGAAATCTTGGGGTTTGGCAGCCTTTCATCAAGTTACTCTAAAGAGGCTATTTACAGAAGGTCTTTCTCTGACATTAGGATTAAGATATGAATATGAGAAGCAAAAACTTGATTATGCCAGCGGCATGGAGATGAATCTATCCTTCACCAGACCTGGTGTCCCAAGACCTATCGCAATGAAAGTACCGGCAGATGTTCAGGGAGAGGATCAGCAAGACTTTGGACAATTCTTGCCAAAGATTTCACTACAGTACTCTGCAGGAGATGAATTTAAAATCTTCTATACAACTGCAAGAGGATACAAAGCCGGAGGTTATAACATCCAGATGTTTTCCGATATTGTTCAAAGCAAAGCAATGGGTGGAATGCCTGGAGGATCACAAGAAGACTTAGATGTTGCAGATAAGATATCTTACAGGCCTGAATACAACTGGAACCATGAAATAGGATTCAGCGGATGGCCTCTACTTGATATAATTAATCTAAATGGTTCAATTTTTTATATTGACAGCAGAGATCAGCAAGTGGTACAATTTGCAGGTGCAACAGGATTTGGAAGAGTTGCAAAAAATGCAGCAAAATCATATAGTTTAGGTGGAGAAATTTCAATTTCAGCAAAAATTACAGAGGAAGTAGAGGCTAATGTTAACTGGGGATATACCCACTCAAAATTCATAGATTATACAGATAATCAAAGCGATTACTCAGGAAAATTCGTCCCATTTGTTCCTCGTAACACATTGAATGCTAATATTTTTTATACAAAAATCATAAACAGAGGTGAATTCAAAGAGTTCTCTGCTGCTGTAAGATACAATGGCGCCGGACAAATATACTGGACAGAAAAGAATGATGTTGTTCAACCATTTTACTCTACTTTGGATATTGAAGGTTCGGTAAAAATTTCTATTTTTGAAATCTCTGTTTGGTTAAGAAACTTCACAGACAGCAGGTATAATACCTTCTACTTTGAAACCCTCGGAAAAGGTTTTGCTCAATATGGCAGACCATTTCATGCAGGAATCGGTTTGAAGGTAAAATTCTAGAAATTTATGTTTATAGACTTTGTTAAGGGTTTTCTTGTTGGATTAGGTGCTTCGATTCCTTTAGGACCTATGGGGGTAATGTGCGTTCAAAAAACACTTAGCAAAGGAAGAAACTCAGGTTTTATAACAGGATTGGGAGCGGCAATTACTGACACTTTGTTCGCCGCTCTGGCAATACTTGGACTTGCTTACATCCAGAGCTTTGTTGAGGAGTATGAGAGAGGTGTTCTGCTTGCCGGTGGTGTTGTTGTGGCTTTGATAGGACTTAAGATTTATCTCACAAATCCTGTTAAACAAATCAGACAAAAAGCTAATGGAAACAACAGACACATGGAGGACCTCTTCTCTGCCATTCTTATGACAATAACAAATCCGGGTGCAATTTTTTTAATACTTGGTATGTTCGCATTTGTGGGATTAGACGTTGATTCACAGGCAGCA
>CAZPRX010000060.1:0-7593 GCA_964588835.1 uncultured Muribaculaceae bacterium | reverse complement strand
AATATTAACTTCCTTATCTTCCCGAGAAAAGGTCCGCAAATATACAACCTTTTTACAGAACTGCAAACTTTGATTTAAAAAGTAAATGTCGCTCCGGAACCCCGAAGCGACATCACCCCTTTCTTAACCTAAAACTTAAACTATGAAAAAACTTCAACTTTAGAATTGCAAATCATGTGCCAAAAGTTCGTTTTCATTTACAAATATGTTTAAGAATATGAAATTTTGCTTTGAATTGTTAGATGGCGCTGAAAATCTTACAGATGTACATTTTTCAATAACCATCTCCTTGTTCCCGTATCTTACATGAAATGGGATATTACTCTTATTATGAATAAGATAATCTGTATTTTTTCCGGAGTTCCCTGTCTTTTCAACAATAAGGCAAGAGTTAACAAAAGCTCTGGCAATATCCTCTTTTGCGGCAAGAATGTTATTAAAAACAGCGATTGTCCTTCCGGATTGTAACCCTTCTCTGATTCCCTCAATAGTTCTCTCTTTTGCAAGAACTATTGTAAGAGGTCTCATTACTCCTAAAGCATCAAGCTTTCCTTTCTCAATGCTACCGTGTGCGTCCGTGGCGGCTATCATGGCAAATCCTTTTTCTACAGCCCATGAAACAGCCCTTGGATAAAATTCGGTATTATTAAAAACTTCAATTCCATCAATCAGACCCTCTTCAATAACCTCTTTCTGAAACGCACGGATATATGTAGAATCAACAGCCCATCCCGGATGGTTCCAGATTATATATGCACCCTGTGCTTTGGCAGCCCGGAGAGCCTCTTTTGGGTCCTCAACATCAAGAGGATTTGAATCTTTTAGGAATAATGCGTTAAAGTGACCCATTGTTTTCTGGGTCCTGGTAATTTCCGAACCTTTAATAAGTATGAGCCCCACTTTATCGGCCGCCTCCTTTGCAATATCATATGAGGTATTGTGATCGTTATTAGTGTATTTTCTGTAGGGTCTGTACTCAATGTGGTCTGTTATTGCTATTGCATCAAGCCCCTCTGTCCACGCTTCACTTACTCTGATATCCGGCCATACAAGGCCATCGGAAAAAATAGTATGAGTGTGGAAATCACATAACATAACCTCAAACTCTCCCACCCTGGGAAAAGAGGGCTTGCTTCTCTCCATTACACCATATGATGGAAAGAATACTTTATTCACATTAAGATTTGTCTTTGTTGCCTCCTCTTGTGAATAGCTAGTGAATGGGATCAACAAAAGTGTCTTTAAAGTAAGAACAAATAAAACCCGGGTAAATCTTTTCATTTTCTGATTTCTATTTCTTTAGTTTCTCTAAATCTTCAAACGAAATGTTGAGGAGTCCCATTCCTTCACGGTCAGAGAAGTTATAGTGCCACCATTCGTAATCGTATTGTTCAAAGCCGAATCTCTGCATAACTGACAGAAGCTTTGCTCTGTTTGCAAGTATTGTGCTATCAGTTGGAACATATGCATGTGACGCTGCTTCTGAAAACTCATCAAATGGAGTAGGCATCTCCAGCTCCTCACCAGTTGAAAGATTGACAAGGGTAAGGTCTACTGCGCATCCTCTGTTGTGAATGGAGCCCTTCCATGGAGCAGCCACAAATGTTGTGTCCGGATACACTTCGTAAAAATAGAGTGTGGCCGTATATGGTCTGTATGCATCAAACACCTTTAATCCCAGCCCCTCTTTTCGCAGCTCCTCCTGTACTTTAAGAAGAGAGTCTGCGGCTGCTTTTCTTAAGTATGCCTTAGGGGATGTGTAGATTTTTGTGCCGGTGAAATTGTTTGTGTCCGCGTAACGGATATCCAGAATTACTCCTGGGATATACTCTTCAAGGTCGGCAAGAAAATTTGCGCTGTCTGCTGTTACACTGGCAAGGTACTCTTCAGTTGTGGAGATAAGGTCGAGTCCGTAAGGATTTGTCTCCTTTTGGGATTGACAGGCCGTAAAAAAGAGGCTCACCGCCAGGGTGGCGATGAGCACAACTCTTTGAACGGCAAATTTTAAGGATTTTGCGTTCATTTTTTTGTTATTGTAATGGGGTTACTACTTCAATTAATTCAGGAAGATCCATGCCAATTATCTTAAGGTGTTCAATTGTAGGAACTCCGTTTTTGTTCCAGCCTCTTCTGTAATACACTGCATCAAGAAGACTTTCGTACTGGCTCTCTCTGTACTCTCTGTGGGCCTTCATCTTCTCCTGCAGACTCATCTTCAGGGGATCAAGTCCCATTTTGTCTATAAGTTGCTTGTCGTACCTCTCCTGACGGCTGATATACTCCTCCTCGGTAACGGGACCGGCTGCCCTGTAAGGCTGCTTGTCAAATTTCCTTGTGCCGTAACCAAGGCGAATGTTGAATATCTTCTGGAAGTTATAGACTCTTTCAGACATTCTTATCATCTCCTCCTTGTCAAAATCCCTGCCTGTAACGGCCTTGAATATGGTAACGTAGTTATCTACGTGCTCAGGAACTTTGTTAGGCTCTGGCTGGTCAGCATTATTTGCAGGCTCCACGTCATTCCAGCAGAGTTTGCAGAATCCTGCAAGACCAAACCATGTACGGAAGTATGGGAAATAATGAAGAGCCTCGGCCTTGTTTTCAAAAGTAGGAATCATATTGTTTACCATATCCATGAAAATGAGCCACGCCTCGTCGTGCTGAGGGCCTTTATTTGTCATTGCGTATCCACCCTGCTGAGCAAGAGACTCTTTTGAAAGATACATTGAGTATTCAAGACCCTTATTCTCCATTCCTATGTCTTCTAGAAACTGCCTGTCTCCCCATCCCTTGTCTGCAAACATTTTCTTTAGTCTCATCACTCCCAGTCCGGCTGTTACTCCGAATCCCTCTCCTCTGGCCATTTGGTGAAGCAGCTCAAGTGATGCATCGGCATTACCCCAGGTGAGGTCAACCCCTCCTGTGCGCTCCGCATTCAAAATGCCATTGTCCCAGCACTCCATAAGGAATCCTACGATGTTACCCCAGGTTATAGTGCAAACGCCGTATGTGTCACAATAGAAGTTCTGTTCAATTATATCGCGTGGGTCAAAAACTGCAATATTTGAACCTAAAGCAGCTGCGTTCTCATACTCAGGTCCGTCAACAATTACTTTGCTTCCCTTGTATGGTCCTGTTCTAAGTTCAAAGTCATCTACACCTTTTGCGCATGACATATTACAACCAATCCAGCATCCGTCTGGAACGCCCTGGGTGAAGAATTTCTTCCAAACGTTAAGGTCAATTTTAGGGCAATCCTTATGATCTCCGTACTTGAAGTTCATTACAGGAAGGATGTCATATTTTTCAAGAACTCCCATAAGGTGAGCCGTTCCTACCTGACGCATCTGACACTGGATATCATCAAGCTCACGCATCTCTTTGTTGAATCTCTTACCTCTCTCCATAATTGCAGGCATATCAACAACATTGTTAAAATTGCCGGTAACTTTAGGAATTCTCGCAACAATTGCGCGTACGCCTTTATGGCGCATAAGGGTTCCTATTCCACCCCTGCCAGCCTGCTTTAGCCTTACCTTTCCTCTTTTTACATCCCAGAAGGTGAAGTTTAACATACCTATCAGAGAGTGTTCTGCGGCTTTACCCGATGAAACAACAGATACGTTGATTTTATCCTTTTCGTTTTCTGCAAACATCTCCAGCAGCTCCTCTCCAAGAAGGTGTGAGTCGTAGCTTAATTGCTGAGGTGTTTCGAAAATCTCCACAACATGATCCACTCCGTTTATGAATACGATCACATCTTTGGGAGAGTTCCCCTGAATCTCCAGAGCATCAAATCCAGCTATCTTTAGATGAGGACCAAAGTGTCCGCCAACATTACTGTCAATGATTTTCTCTGTCTGAGGGGAGATAGCTACAACAATAGATTTGCCTGAACCGGAGTATTGAGTAATACCGGAACAAGGTCCTCCGGAAATTACTATTTCATTCTCCGGGTCTTGCCATTTAGTTGTAGGTTTAACGGCATCCCAGAGCATTCTGAGCCCGTATCCCTTTCCTCCTATGAATATCTCCCTTGTTTCCGGAGAGATGGGGCGTGTTTCAATTTTGCCGGTCTCAACATTCACGTATAGACTCTGATCGCTATAGCCCCGCTCCATTGGCTTCCAGGTGTATGGAAAGGAGGCCGTGATCTTTCTTCCGGATTTGATCTCCTGATAGTTCATCCTATATTTTTTTAGGTTTTTAATTTTTTGTAAATTTACGAAAAATCGCAATCTGGACAACCCTTTTTTATGCCAACCTTTAACCAAATAAGAGCTTTTTTGTCACAAAAAACAATCGGAATAGCAGGAGCCGGAGGACTCGGTTCAAATTGTGCCGAATCCCTCCTTAGATGCGGAGCGGGAAAACTGATTATTGCAGATTATGACAGAGTCTCGGACTCGAATCTAAACAGACAATTCTATTTTCATGATCAGATAGGTGAGAAGAAAGTTGAGGCATTAAGAGATAATTTGCTTAGAATAAATCCATTTGCATCTCTTCAGATGCATTTTGCAAAGGTGGACCCGGAGAATATCAAGCTACTCTTCTCTACTTGTGATGTTGTTGTTGAGGCATTTGATGAGGCATCAGAAAAAATGATGTTTGTTGAGGAGATGTCTGCCCAGTTGCCGCACATGCCACTAGTTGCAGCCTCTGGTCTTGCCGGATGGGGGATGAATGAACATCTGACTGTCACAAAAAGTGGAAACCTGATAATATGCGGGGATGGAGAAAGAGAAGTAACAGATAATACACCTGCGCTTGCACCAAGAGTGAGAATAGTTTCAAATCTTCAGGCAGATGCTGTGCTTGAAATATTACTGAGAGATTTTAAATGAAAATATTGCTAAATAACAGAGCAGAGGAATTTGCAGCTGACAGATTATCTGTTCAGGAGATAATGGACTTGAAGTCATTTACTTTTAAAATGCTTGTAGTTAGACTTAATGACAAAAACGTTAAAAGGGATGATTACTCAACTACATGCGTTAAGGATGGAGACGATTTAAAAATTATCCACCTAGTGAGCGGAGGCTAGTCAAGCTTCCGGGAGAGTCCCATTTTGTTTATTATTTCAAACTGTTGTCTTACGGACTCTTCGTGGATAGACTCAAGTATTTGTTTTACAAATTCTTCGTCAAGTTCTAGACCCAATGCCTGGGCGATTCTGCTCGTAACCATCTTGTCGTACCTAAGTGGCTGAAGAACCTGCATATTGTTGTCCATTTTGTACTTGCCTATTTCCCGGGATATAGACATTCTCTTGGAGAGAACATTAAGGAGCCTGTCATCAAGTTCATCAATCTCTCTTCTTAAATCTGCAAGATATTCTGATGGTTCAGTCCTGTCTCTGATAACAAGAAGCTTAATGATTTTATCAAGAAGGGCAGGTGTAATCTGTTGCTCCTTATCGCTAAGTGCTGCTGACGGGTTAATATGAGTCTCTACCATCAGGCCATCAAACCCCAGGTCCATAGCCTGCTGTGAAATCGGATAAATAAGATCCCGCCTTCCTCCTATATGGCTGGGGTCACATAATATTGTAACAGAAGGAATCCTCCTCTTAAGTTCAATAGGAATGTGCCATTGTGGCTGGTTTCTGAAGAGCCCCTTTTCGTATGCACCAAATCCTCGGTGAACAAATGCGATATTATCAGTCCCGCAGGAGATAAGCCTCTCTGCGGCTCCAATCCAAAGTTCCAGATCCGGATTAACCGGGTTTTTAACAAGAACAGGGACACCGGAACCGCCAGCAGCTTCAGCAACCTCTTGTACGGCAAACGGGTTTGCAGTAGTTCGGGCTCCTATCCACAAAATATCCACTCCGGACTTAAGTGCCTCTTCAACGTGTCTTGCATTTGCAACCTCAGTTGCTGTCATTAGTCCGGTCTCTCTCTTAACGCTTTGCAGCCACTCAAGCCCTGCAGATCCTACACCTTCAAACCCACCCGGTTTGGTACGTGGCTTCCATATGCCGGCTCTGAATACTTTAATGCCCTGAGCAGCAAGTTGCACTGCTGTTGAAACCATCTGTTCTTCACTCTCGGCACTGCATGGTCCTGCAATTACGAAAGGTCTTGTAACTCCCTGGCCCTCTATTTGAAATGGTTTTATCTCCATCGATTGTACATGAAAAATAATGCCTGCAAGTTAGCAGTTTTTTATATCTTTGTGAAAACTTAAAAATATGAAGGTTAAATCAATCTTGGTGCTGTTTGCACTTTTTTTATTGCTGGCGAGTTGCAAATATTTGCATATTGATGGTTATTCAGGATCAACATTAATCTGGGAGTCTGGGGCAAACAACTACTTTAACACTGAGTCTCCCACCATACTTGATGTGGCATCTGAGATTGTAATAACTGGAGAGACGGAAGGGGAACAGATTATTTCTCTTGAGAAGTTGCCCTGGCACTCAGTAACATTAAGAGAGGTTGTTATGGATGATGATTCTGCAAAATTTCTTGGAACTTTCAGGTATGATGGTATTGCACTTTGCGACATACTTAGTTCCGTAAAAATTTGCAAAGCGTCAAAGGATGATTTTTATCCTCCGGTTGATCTGTATGTGGAGGTATGGAACGATGCCGGTGAATTTGCCACATTCAGCTGGGGGGAGATTATATACTCAAACGATGTTTATAATATTATAATTGCAATGGCGGCCACAAGGGTAGTACCTGGAAAGACGGGGGAGAAATGGGAGATACCTCAGGCCAGTAAAATTGTGGTTGGTACGGATCTTTTTGCCGAGAGGGGGATTTCAAATCCTTCAAAAATTGTAATAAAATCCCTTAAGGGAGATTTTAAAGTAAACAGGGATCCGGAAAAATTTTATTCAGAAAACCTCAGATTAGTAAATGATGGTATTATCGTTACGTCATTCGACTCCATACCGGAGGGGCTTCCTAAAGTTGACAGACGAACCATATATTATGGTCACGGAATGGGTTACAAGGGTGTAAGGGTATTCTCGGGTGTAAGGATTGACGCTTTGCTGAGGAGCGCCTTTCCTGTTGATAAAAAGAGTCTGAAGGAGGGACTTGTTTGTATTGAAGGCGTTGATGGTTACAGAGCCTCTTTTTCTCTCTCTGAGCTTGTAAACAGAGTTGATGGTTGTGAGCCTCTTGTAATGTTTGGAGAAGAGGGGGAGAGGGGCAGGGAGAGATTCTCTCTATATGCAGACTCAGACATGTTTGCGGACAGATCAATTAAGGGTGTAAACAAAATAACACTATATTAAAATGGCTGGTAACAGTGGAACAAAGTATTACGACATATTTCTTGATTACAGACTATGGCTTACAAAAAGAGACAGCGGTGAAATTCTCGGTCATGACCAGTTTATGCTGCTTCAAAAAATAGCCGAAGGGAATTCGCTTCACTATGCTGCTGATAGTCTAAATATGAGCTATAGGAAGGCGTGGGATAGGATAAGGAGTTCAGAAAAGGAGCTTGGATTTCCTCTGATTGAGACATTCAGGGGCGGAAAAGAGGGGGGTGGTACCAAGTTGTCACCGGATGGTGAACGGCTGCTAAAAGCATATCTGGATTTGAGAACAGATATGGATACTCTTATAAAAG
>CAZPRX010000059.1:0-7637 GCA_964588835.1 uncultured Muribaculaceae bacterium | reverse complement strand
AACATGTACACATTCCCTCAGTTATTCAGGACAAAGCTGAGCAAAGAGAGTATCTGTCTTATCATTACTGGGATAATATGCCCTGGAAAGACACCTCTTTATCAATAACACCAATAATAATTAAACAGCCATATTTTGAATATTTATCAGTTATAAATGAATTAGGTTTATCAAAAGCAGAAAGCCGATTAAAAGAGTTAGCCGGCAAGAGCTCATCCTCTTCGAAGTCAGTCTCAGAGACGTTTTTACAACTTTTTGAAGAGACTCTTGACAACCCAAATTCTCCAATGAGACAAGAAAGGCTTTATATGGCAGTTATTGATGAGTACATTAAAAACCTTGATAATGGTGAACCTTTAAAAGATAGGCTTATTTGGGAAAGAGAGTTATTGAACAAAAACAAAGTGGGAGATACCGCAGAAGATTTTAAGATTATCTTTACTGATGGTTCTGTTAACTCATTGCACTCAATTTCATCTGACTATACTTTTATTTTCTTTTTTGAACCAGATTGCAGAGTTTGCAAGGAGTCAATGGAATATGCTCAAAAATCAGAAATAGTAAACAAGTTCAAGGATAATAACCAAATACTTGCAATCTATACAGGTGAAAATATCTCTTTATTTGAGCAAGTGGCGAGCAGCTTCCCGTCAGGGTGGAGAGTAGGACATGATTTAAACAACATGATTGCATTAGAGAGGCTATATGATCGCAGGGCATCACCATCCGTGTACATCTTGGATAAAGAGAAAAAAGTATTGTTAAAAGATGGCGATATTGAAAGTGCAGAAGCTATCATCAACAAACTATTGGCTAAATAATTTCTTCAATTTCACCCCCATCCAGATACCACAGAAAAGAGCGAACTTTTTTACCAGTCATTTGCTTAATTGAGGTAGCATATCTCTCCATCTGTGCCTGGTGGGATTTAGATCTTAGCTTCCCGGTTTTAAAATCAACAATTGAAATTTCATCATTATAAATAATTCTGTCCGGTCTGTAAATTTTTCCTCCCGGAAGGATTACTTCCGGCTCAGTCATGACAGAGGACTCTTGAGTGAACCATTGATACTTCTCGACAGATTTAATTAGTTTAGAGAAGTAATTAATAGTTTCTCCTTCATCTCTTTTTTCAAGTTCACCAATTGAAACAGCATTTTTTATAGCACTCTCAATATCCTGTGCTGTTTTGATTTTTGATAATATTGAGTGGATAACAACTCCTCTGGCTCTTGAAACCTCCTCTTTATTAAAAAACTCTTCTGATCGTAACGTAAGTTTAAGATTATCTGAGTTATCATGAGATTTAAAGAGCGGCATCAAATGCATATTTACGGGTAGGCGGTCAACTTGAGGAATAACAGCATAATCACCAAAAATCATCTCAGACTTCTCACTCATTTTAGATGAGCAAAATGAGTATAAAATATCTCCGGCTCCTTTAACACTTTTGCTAGATTTTGCTGGCTCTTCAACGCAAATAAAAAGATTCTCTTTTGCTCTTGTAAACGCGACATAAGCAAGATTCATGCTGTCAACTACCCGAAGAAAATCTTCGCGTTTAAGATCATCACAGAAATGTGTATCTTCAAGTTTGTCGCTTTTATAAACTGGAACTACATGCATTTTATTAAAAGGGACAGTTTGAGGTTTACACCACATTATATCTGGCTTGCCCTTAAATTCAAACTCCGTAAACGGCACAATAACCGTAGAGAAACCCAGCCCTTTTGATTTATGAATGGTCATAATTCTTACAGCTTCATCTCCTTCAGGTGCCGGCACCGTCAGCTTACCAGAGTTTGAGCTCCACCACTCCAGAAAGGAGGCAAGATCTGCTCTATTTGATCGGATATAATCCTTGACTTGGTCCATAAAAGAAATTATATATGCCGATTCAGAATATTTCACATCTTCTGGTAGCATATCTGCAAGGCTTTCGCACATTTCGTAAAGAGGTAGTGATGAAATATCAGAACCTTTTGATAGTTCAAGTCCAGAGTATTTTGCAAAAATATTGTTAACAGCATCCAACGGATTGCTGAAATATATCAATTGAGATATAATAGTAGAGACTGATGAAGCCGATGATAAAAAAAGTGAATCGCCTGATATAACTTTTATTCCCGCATCAATCAAATACTCTGCGACAAGAGAACCCTCAGTATTTTTTCTAACCAGGACAGCAATATCTCTAAGTAAGCCCCCCCTTTCTACAACAGACTCAATAGATTCTTTAACAAAAGAGAGGGCATCATCTTCTGGTTCCTCACTTTCGTTTGAAATAATTTTTATCCTGACAAATCCTCTTTTAGCTTTTCTTGATTCCGGTAATGCCTGTTCAGCTGATGAGTATATTGATGAAACGCTCTCCTTTGATTCAGATTCAATATCAAGTAGGTTATCACAGGACTTAACAGCAAAAGGGAAAAATTCATTTATAAAATCTACTATTTGCTTTCCTGATCTCCAGTTTTCAAGCAATGGAGTGTAATTAATTTCGTCATTTCTAAAATCCTCGAAGACAGTCTTATTTAATAATGTCCAGTCAGAACCGCGAAATCTGTAAATGCTTTGTTTTTCGTCACCTACAATTAAGTTTGAGTAACCTGATGATAAACTGTTCATTAAAAGGGGCCTGAAGTTTTCCCATTGCATCAGAGAGGTATCCTGAAATTCATCAAGCATGAAGTGATCTGTTCTTGAACCTATTTTCTCAAAAATAAAAGGAGTATCACTTCCATCAATAATATCATTAAGTAGTTCTGATGTTTCAGAAATAAGCATTACTCCGTTCTCTGCAGTTATTGCATTTACACTCTCTTGAATATCAGTCATTAGCCCAAGGGCATAGAGATTATCTTTTATAGCACAGGCTGTTGAATAATCCCTGTAGTTAATCTCTTCATAATCCAGAATACTATTAATCAACTCACCTAGTAATAATTTTTCAGCAACTCTGCCTTTATCTGCCAGCCCAGGATTCTCCTTTAAACTGCTTTTTGTAAACCACACATCAAATCCAGATGCAGCACTAGTAAAGGTAGTTTTAGAGGCAGAATAATCTCCATCGAGAATTTTTTTAAATCTATGTGCAAAAGATTTCCCCTTACCACTAAAATCTGATGGAGTTAAGCCTGACTCATTTAAGATTTGCGAACCTCTCTTTGCAAATCCCCTGAGAGCCTCCTCATAATTATTTGCAATTTGCTGAATTTCTAATGAGTATTCAGCAATCTTATCTTTATCAAAGTAATCCTTCCCCTCATCTTTTACGGCAATTTTATATGCCTCTTTAAAGAGTTGAGAGGCTGTGCTAATAATTGTTGACTTAATATCCCAGCTCTTTCCGGAATCAATCCTCTGTACAGAGAGTTCCATGACCCACTCTAAAAGCCTCTTGTTATCCTCAGTATCTAAATTAAACAACATTCTGTCTATTGCCTGAGATAGAATTATTTCATGATTCAACTCAACACCATAAGATGTATTTTTACCAATCTCTCTTGCAAAAGCTCGCAGAGTTTGCTGGAAAAACTTATCAATTGTGCTTATGTTAAATGCCGAATAATCGTGAAGAATATTTTTTAAAAGTCTGGACGCAGAGACATCTCCATTAGATGATTCCTTAAATAGATACTCAATAACTCTCCTCTTCATCTCCTCCGTAGCCTTGTTTGTAAAGGTTACAGCCAGTATTTTTCTATACGCCCTTTCATCACCCTTAAGCAATTTTAAATACTCCTGAGTGAGTCTGTGTGTCTTCCCAGAACCTGCAGAAGCTCGGTATATATTAATCTTACCCATACTACCTGCATATTTGTTTGAAAGGACAGTAATCACAACTTTTTAAATTCTCCGTTTGCACAAACGGAATTTGTGGATTCAGTATCTCGGATATTATAGATTCAAGGCCCTCTTTAAACTCAGCTAACTCATCCGGTCCTGCAGAGTTGTCGAACCTTGTACCCAATTCTCTTAAGAAATATGGTGAGAGAAGAGAATTATTATGGGGAGATACAATTAAAGCGTAAAGATAGAGCTGGAAAAACACAGCTGTCTTTTTTGCAGAATTGGGTTCAAACAGAGAAGATATTGATATCATCTTATCCGGATTTCCACCTGTCTTGTAGTCCACAATTCTCAACTCTCCGTTTAGTCTATCTAATCTATCCACAAAAGCCTTCAGTTTTATCTCCCTTCCGTCATTTAGTTTTAGAGTGGTATAAAACCTCTTTTCTGACTCAATATATCTGAATGGAGCAAGAGATAAATCATATAGTAAAATTTTGCGAATGTACCTTTCAATTAAATTACAAACAACATAATTATAGCCTTTTACCTCCTCAATTCTCTTCTCTTTCATAAATTCCGATTGTATCAAGGCACTAATTAAAGCAGAACTTGCAAGCATTGATTTAATATCATCCGGAGTAACATCTCTTCCTTCAAAATCTTTATAAAGAGCAGCCATTGTGCTATGTAATATGGTACCGAATGTTTTTGCCTCTACTGATTCACTCAGTTCGTCCTCCTCTCTGACCTCCTCTATTTGAGTAAAGTAGAACTTTAGCGGACATGTGATATATGTTGACAGAGAGGATGCTGAGAAGCTTCTTTCACCAAGTAAAAATGAATTAAGTACCTGGGTGATTTTATCACTCTTTTCAACAGTTATTGGATTTTTAACCTGTCTTGTTACAACACCAGAAGCCACCTTTTCACAAAGAGGTATCCTGTAATGAAATTTTAGCTGAAGAATGAATCTGCTTTGCTCTCCGCTCAAAAGACCTTCGCTTCTTGTATCATGAATAAGCCATATCTTTCTGGCTCTTGAAATTGTTCTGTAAAAATTGTAAGCCGACACTGCATCGGCATATTCATTATCCGGAAGTGAAAAGGCTCTTCGAAGGTTAAGTGGTATGAATGAAGTGTTTACATTCCTGGATGGGAATACCCCTTCGTTCATAGAACAAATAATTATATTCTCAAAATCAAGACACCTTGTTTCAAGAACTCCCATAACCTGTAATCCGGCAAGAGGTTCTCCCTTAAAAGGTACGGAGGTGGAGTTTACAAGCTGTTTAAGTAACCTGAGGTATGTACTGAAAGACATCGGGATGTTCAAATCCTTTATCCGTACTATAAGGGTGTAGAAGTAATATATCAATTCTTTCTCAAACTTGTTGACCTCTTTGTTCTTTACTATATAGTCAAGTATTTCGAGGATATATGAACTTAGCTTAAAGATGTTGCTCTCTGATGAGGATTCATCAAGTTTTAAACGTTTAAAAACTATACTTAGCAATGGGTCATCAACAAAAATTGAGTAGGGAACATAAATCATATTTCCTGAGAGAATATCTCTCTCAATTGAATACGACATATTTCCTGTCACACCCTTTATGTAAGTATGCCTAAGGACAGGCAGAACTCTTCTGTAGTATAATCCTCCTGTCTGTAGCTCAATAAGTGCCTCTGCAAGAGAAACAACTGAGGCTTCCCTGAGAGGATATCCCATAGTTATGTTAATTTCTCCATCACTGTCATCCAGAGATCTCATTAAAGTGGTTAGTAAAGACTCGTCAGGGAGGATAATTGCACTATTTATTCCGGCTGGAAGTTGAGATGCAATTTCTCCTGCAATTTTTGCCTGTCCCACCGAGGTGGGCGCACCAATAACTTCAATTTCACTTTTAGAATCAGATGAAAAATTGAGCTGAATTGATGATGGATACCTGAAGCGATTCTCTTGAATAAAATATGATGCCTTATTATCAGGATCTGTCACAAATTCACCATTATAGTCCCAATAAAAATCACCTTGTGATGAATTTTTAACATAATTCATCACTACTTTCTCACATTCATTAAGGGCATTAAATCCTACAAAAACTACTGTCTTATACTTTTTAAGAAAATTATCTATTGCAGATGTCTCTCCTTCTCTGACTCCTTCTGCAATTTTCCGATATATCATTCCTTCATAACCGGATTTATCATCTTCAAGTTGCCTCCTAAGATTTAAGTACAAGGGCAACATCAGCGACCAAAGAGCCTTAAACTTAATCTTTTTTGAACTCTCTTCACCGTTATGGAAACTTGACCAGAAACTTTGAATAGCTTTAAACTGCCTTTCACTCAGAAATGTGTAGTCGGCGTCCAGCTCTTTAAGATCCTTTATGTTTGCAAAAAGCTTTGGGGCGTCTGCAATATACTTATCTGTATCATCAAAATCAGAAATGAGTGTCTCTCCCCAATATACAAAATCGTCAAAAGACTCAGGAGTATCGGTTATAGTAGAATAAATATTATACAGTTTGTATACACAATCAAGTTTATCGGCTCTACGAAGTCCTGACAACTCTGTAAAAAGGTCGGAAATTGTAATTAGGCTAGGTGAGAATATTGGTTTGTCAATCAATTCGCCAAGTTCTCGCTGGAAGAATAGAGCAGCCCTCCGGCCGGGGAAAACAAAACATAGTTTTGAAATCTCTTCCCCTTCCCTTTCAAAAAAGGCTTTAGCTATCTTACCAAGGAATTCCATCAGATATTTCTGGATCTCAATTCCTTCGCCTTCTCTTCAAAACCAGGTTTGCCTAGCAAAGCAAACATGTTTACTTTATAATCCTCAACACCAGGCTGATCGAAAGGGTTAACTCCTAGAATATAAGCACTTATACCACAGGCTTTTTCATAAAAATAGAACAATGCTCCCAGATTGAATTCATCCAATTTATTAATTGAAATTCTGATATTTGGAACACCTCCATCTACGTGAGCAATCCTTGTTCCCAATTCAGCCATTTTATTACAGTCCTCTACCCTTTTACCGGATAGAAAATTAAGTCCATCAAGATTTTTAGGGTCACTGACAATACTTACTATCCGAGAGGCGTTATCAACGCTTACAACTGTTTCAAAAAGAATTCTTTCACCATCTTGAACATACTGCCCCATTGAATGAAGATCTGTAGTGAAATTTACAGAAGCAGGGAATATACCCTTCCCCTCTTTACCTTCACTTTCACCATAAAGCTGCTTCCACCACTCAGCAACATACTGTAGTTTTGGATTATAATTCACAAACAACTCAATCTTTTTTCCAGATTCGTAAAGAGAATTTCTAACTGCGGCATATTGTAATGCTGGATTATCATCGGTTCTTGAAGATGAGAGCTTCTCCATAGCAACTGCTCCATTCAGCAGCTTATCAATATTATACCCGGCTAAGGCAATAGGCAGAAGTCCCACAGGAGTCAAAACTGAAAATCTGCCGCCTACATCATCAGGAATAACAAAAGTCTTATACCCCTCTTTATCTGATAATTGCCTTAATGCGCCTTTTGATTCATCAGTAATTGCTATAATCCTTGATGAACTCTCTGTTCTTCCATACTTCTCCTCAAGGTGTCGCTTAATAATCCTGAAAGCAACTGCTGGTTCTGTAGTAGTACCTGATTTGGAAATCACAACAACACCATACTCCTTGTTATTAAGTAGTTCTGTTAGTTCAAACAGATAATCCTCGGACATATTGTGCCCTGCGAAAATTATTGCAGGATAGGATCCTTTTCCCATGTGAAGCTGGAATGGATTTGAAAGAGCTTCTATTGCAGCTTTTGAGCCTAAATATG
>CAZPRX010000058.1:0-7691 GCA_964588835.1 uncultured Muribaculaceae bacterium | reverse complement strand
GCAATTTGATCTCAGAAAGCACAGAATTGCGCGAAAGGGTTGCCCATTATGCCAAGAAACCTATTGACGCACAGTTTGAAAAAGAGGGCCACCCTATTCAGATGAATTTTGGCAAGAAAGGGGATACAATATACCTGATTGGAGAGTACAGAAAACACATAAAAGATAAGAGTACAATTTTGGAAATTCTTTATGATGCTATCTCCCAGAAGCTGCTTACCAGCGCTCACTCACTTGAAAAAACCGGTCTTTTTTGCGGATTAATTGAGGCATGCAGTGTAAAAAAAGTCGGCTTTGACATAACAGGAGATGCAGAGATAAGTGATAAGGATTTTCTTTTCAGAGACAAGAACTCTGCAATACTTGTAAGTGTCTCCTCTGATAAAGAGGGCAAATTTGTTGACTTTTTCTATAACAACTTAATACCGTTAACTCTACTCGGCCACGTTACCAAAGGTGAGTTAAGAATGGATGATACATCGTTTGGATATATTTCAGACTTTATCAACTAATTTATGTCCCAACATATCAGCAAGGAGCAGAGCAGGATTTCCGCAATGTTTAATGGCATTGCCCGTAGTTATGATTTTCTGAATCACCTCCTCTCTCTTGGTATTGACAAATACTGGAGAAGAGTCTTAATCAATCACGTAATGCTCAGGATGCCGGCAAAAGCCTTGGATATTGCCACAGGAACAGGAGATATTGCAATATCACTTTACAGAAAAGGTATTTCTACAACTGGCGTTGATATTGCTGATCAAATGATAGAGATAGCCATAAAAAAAACCAGCAGATTAGAGCAAAAGGAGGCACCTAAGCCCGATTTTCTTATTGCCTCTGCTGATGAATTACCTTTTGCAGAGAGTAGTTTTCAGCTCGTTACAATAGGATTTGGCATAAGAAATTTTGAAAACAGGAAGAGGTCACTTGATGAGATTTACAGAGTTCTTTCATCAGGCGGAGAGATTGCAATCCTGGAATTTGCAGATCCTCGCAACAAGTTATGGAGAGCAGTTTACAGATTCTACTTTCACAATATTTTACCACTTATAGGAAAGTTAATATCTAAGGACATGAACGCCTATACATACTTACCTGAATCCGTTAATCAGTTTCCTCAATACGCTGCATTCTGCAAAGAGCTTACAAATGCTGGATTTAAAAACTCCTCTTTCAAGCCACTCACAGGAGGTGTCTCAGTTTTATATACAGCCTTAAAAATCTGAAATATATGACATACTGGGAGGTTATATCAATCATACTCTATTTTGTATATTTTATACTGGCTATTTACGCCTCTTTTGTGATAATGTACAAAAAGCTGGATCCTGTGAAGTCCCTCTCATGGATAGTCGTAATTCTTCTTCTTCCCTTTATAGGGCTGGTGGTATATCTTCTGTTCGGACAGAACTTCAGAAAAACAAAAATATATAATAGAAAAGGTGTAAGGGATGAACGGTTCAGGAGACTTGGCAGTTATAAACAGCTTAAAGACTTTAACCGGAATCCAGAGTTGTTCCCTTCTGAGTTGTCAAAATACAGGAAACTTATTAACCTTAATCTAAGAGGGAACAAGAGTTTACTAGGTGTAAATTCTGAAATTACTCTATACTTTACCGGCAGAGATGCTCTTGACTCAATGTTCCAGTGTATCTCAGAAGCGAAACAACATATCCACCTCCAGTCATATATAATTGAAGATGATATAACCGGAAACAGGTTTAAGAATCTTTTATTGAAAAAGGCATCGGAGGGGGTAGAGGTTAGAGTGATTTACGATGACGTAGGATGTTGGTATCTTCCTGCCACATTTAGAGATGAGTTTCTGGAAAAAGGCATCGAATTTCTCGCATTCGCTCCCGTTAGATGGTTTCTCTCTCCAATGTCAAAGCTTAATTACAGAAACCATCGAAAAATTCTTGTTGTGGATGGTACTGCAGGCTTTTTAGGAGGGGTTAATATCGCAGACAGATATTTCAACGGTGGTAATTTTGAAGAGTGGAGAGACACTCATATGAAAATTACCGGAGAGTCCGTTGCTGCTCTTCAATCCAGTTTCCTTCTTGACAGATACTTTATAATCAATCAGCAGTTCAGAAGGAAGAAGAAATACTACCCACATCTTACACTTCCGGAGATAAGAGTTGATGGATTAAATCCATCTTACTACTCACAGATAATAACCTCCGGGCCGGACAGCGACTGGGCCAGTATTATGCAATGCTATTTTGCAGCCATTACAAAGGCAACAAAACATATATATTTGATAACACCATACTTCACACCAAATGAATCTCTGTTAAATGCACTAAAAATTGCAGCCCTTGGCGGTGTTGAAGTGTGCTTAATGCTCCCTCAAAAAAGTGACTCAACAATTACCCACTGGTGTACTTTATCATATGCTACAGAGATGCTGGAGGCCGGTGTAAAAGTCTATCTCTTTTCAAAAGGTTTTAATCACTCTAAAGTAATAAGCATAGATGGTGAGTTCTGCATAATAGGTTCTGCAAATTTTGACAACAGATCACTTGAGCATAACTTTGAAATTACCAGTATTATATACAATAAAGAGATTGCTCTAAAACTGGAGGCTCAGTTTTTATCAGATACAGAAAAGTGTATATCACTCGCAGGTTCAAAATGGGCCAAAAGAAGTATAAAAAATCAGATTAAAGAGTCTTTTGCAAGGCTGCTTAGTCCGTTATTGTAAGAAAAACATGAAGCATTTTTTACTCTCATTACTGGTTTTACTTATGATAATCTCTCCCGTTCGCGGAGAGGTGTTCAATAATGGTGATACTTCTAAGGCAGTTAAAAGAACTCTTTTCTCAAAACAAAACATGGGAAGGCTCATTCTTCCTGCTCCATTTATTCTAACCGGTATAGCAATGTACGGGAAGCCAGGAGAGAGATTCCAGCAGCTAAGAACAAATTACTCTCCCAATTTTTCTACTCATTTAGATGAATTCCTAAGGTTCTCCCCCACTCTTCTATTATATTCACTAAAAGCCGGTGGTGTTGAGAGCAGGAGCTCATGGGAGCGAATGATACTTACCAACGCAATTGCCGGTGTATTGATGGTGGGTAGTGTTCAGTCACTAAAAATGATAATTAAGGAGCCCAGACCGGATGGTTCTGAATCAAATGGATTTCCCAGCGGACACTCTGCCCTTGCATTTGTGGGAGCAACAATGGTTCATCATGAATATGGGCTCACTAATTCTCCGTGGTACTCTGTTGCAGCCTACTCACTTGCATCGGCAACAGCTGCTCTAAGAGTTTTGAATAATTCACACTACATGCAGGATGTCATAATGGGAGCAGGAATGGGAATCCTGTCTACAGAGATTGGCTATATGATAGGGGGAGTAATATACGGTAACAGAGGGCTAATCAGAGAATCACGTGAAGATGCCCACAAAGGGGTGCCGGTTAACGGATACTCTTTCACCGGTGCAAGTCTGGAATATGTGAAGATATTGAACAATCCTGAGATTGACGGAAATTTGTACAACACCACCTGGGGCACGGCGGCCACACTGGAAAGCGTTTTCTACATCCCCTCTGCAAGAAAAAAAATTGCCGATATAGGGGTCCACATATCTGCAAATGCAAATACTGCTATGGCCCACAGATCCGGAGGCGGAATATCCCAGGAGGCACCTATCAACTGGCTTACGCTTTCGCTTGGACCGGCAATATCTCTAAGGGCGGGAAATATCATGAGATTTGGATTAACTGCAGAGGCGGGTTACTCAAGACTCATATTGAACAACAATCTGGTAAATGAGAAGAGTTCATCAGGTTTTTATGCAGGTGCCTCACTTTTTTGCGAGAGAGAGTTGATTGACGGTGTAATTTTCCGGCTCTTTGCAAGAAGCAGAAACTCTATCCACTCAAAGCCTGTGCCTGATATACATTCCCTCTCCTTCGGAGGTACAATGTCAATATCATTGTACTAGTCTAATTTTAAAAACCAATCTATTCCAACACTACCTTTCCGTGCTCTACGGCAATTGACTTAATAACATCCGTACTTATCCAGAAAATATCTGAATTGTTGCTCCCGGGAAGAGTGGCCATAAAAAATGCATATTTCCGGTCGGGTGATATATTAAAGGACCAACCTCTCCCTTCCGGAGTATTAAACTCATCTCCCATATTTAAAGGACTACTCCAGCTACCGTCTGACTCTCTGAAGACAATGTAATAAAAAGCACCCCTCTTCCCATGTTCAACCCCCACTGCGGGTATAACAACGAATGACTCGTCTGGTGAGACATATGCATTGAATCTGTCAGCTCCGCAGTTTATCTGATCAGGCAGTAAAACAGGTTCTGAGTAAACACCATTCTTAAAATTTGATTTGTAAATAAATGATATTCTTTCATCCTTTTTATTTCTTGTAAAGTAAAGATCTCCCTCAGAGGTAAAAGATGGAAAGTACTCCCCACCGTCAGTATTAACAGGCGACCCGATATTGACCGGAGAACTCCACCCATCACCCACCCTGCTGACATACCATATATTATCATCTTTAAGAGTATCTCCTTCACAATCCGGTATATCTGATACAAAAAAGATTTTCTGTGAATCTGGGGAAAAAATAGGTTCAATATAATTATATCTTAGTTCTCCACAGAAAGACGCTCTCTCCGGTTTGCTCCAGACTCCGTTTATTAATTTAGTAAAAGCAATATAAGCCGGTTTATCCGGAGACTCTTTAATCCTGAAATAGATCTCGGTTCCATCTGCAGAAATTGTAATGTCTCTGTTCTGTTTTTCGTCAGAAATTATCTCGGGAGCAAAAAGAATTGGCCGTGAATCCGGAGTTCTTTGATTAAGATACAGGCCTTCACAATAAAATTGGATAATTAATCCCAATGTAAATAGTATAAAATTCATAAATATTAGACGAATAAATATATCTTTTTGCAACATTCACCTTAGTAATTTCGTCAATATTTTTGATTAATTAAAATGTATAATGAAAAGAGCTATAAAGTTTAAACTATTTTCCAATATCATTGCTTTACTCATGGTTAATTGTATGTGCTTAGGTCAGACTGACAAATATTCTGACTATACGATAAGCCTCTCAATAAATCCACAGTCGGGTAATGCTTACGTTAAAGGGCAACTTAAGTACGTTAAAAAAGATTCATCTGATAATGATTTCTCATTCTATATTGATAGTAACATGGTATTTGACAAATTGTCTGTTAATGGACTTGAATGTTTACCATATAAATCAGTAAAATCAGATAACAGATATATGCCCCTAGCCAGAAAAATTGTCATTAAAAAAAAGTATTTTACCAAAGTAGAAGACGTGATTGAATTTTCATACAGTGGAAAATTCGGTATTATTGAATCAATGAGTGCTAATGTAGTGGGCAAAGAGTGGACTGAGATTGGACTGTATTTACCATGGTTTCCATATTCACCGGATGATGCAGCACTTTTTAATTACAGAATAGAGATCGTAAATCAAGAAGGTTATCAGATATTTGGCATTGGAAATATAAGCGTAAACAAAAGAAAAACAGTAATTTCCTCTATATTTCCGACAAATGATATCCCAATTTTTCTATCAAATAATATAAAATTATCCACATTTAGTAATAATGGCGATATTATCAATATTTTTCATAAACCAGAAAATTTAGATTACTTCTTGCAATTATCATCTCATATACTTCAAGTAACAGATATACTTCAAAATATACCGACAAGACAAAAGAAGTTTGAGATAACGATTATTGAATCACAAAGAGATAGCGGTGGAGGATACGCAAGACTTGGTGGAATTATACTAGCTGGACTAGATCCAAATGATTACGAGAAGGGGATTATCGCTACAAAAATGTATCTCGCTCATGAATTTGCTCATTTATGGTGGTATAAAGCAAAATCAACTGAATGGGAAGACTGGCTGAATGAAAGTTTTGCAGAGATGAGTGCCCTGCTGGCGATAAGGAAGACTGAGGGTGAAGAGATGTTCGATTATATTTTAGAAAAGAAGATAAATAAATCAAAACTCTCACCTGTGATTTGGGGTTTTGACAGAAACGGCAGCAACTACGAAGTAGCTTATAAAATTCTCTACAACAAAGGAGTATGCTTCTTAGTCGATCTTGAGAAGAAAATTGGCAGGGAGAGTTTTGCAAAATTATTCTCCTATCTTTCAGAATTGAAGCTTAATTCAACAAATCAACTACTGGAATCAATTACTCAGTATTCAGGCAAAGATGTAGCTGACTGGTTTGAGAGGAAATTGAAGAATGAATAAATAAAAATAGAATTGTAGAAAATTTGGTTAAATTGTATTTGTAATGTGTCTAAAAGAATAGCTTATGAAAACATCATTCAAACCTATGTCATTTGAGCATTGTGAGGGTATAATGAACATATACAACTGGTATATTGAGAACAGCCTTGCTGCATACCCGGACAAAATCAAATCCAACGACTATTTCTCACATTTCATGGAAGCAACAAAGGGATACCCGGCTTATACAATCTTTGATAATGATGAAATAGTGGGATTTTGTTTCCTCAGACCATATCTTCCCCACTCAACATTCAGAGAGACTGCTGAAATCACCTATTTTATCAAAGAGAATTATACAGGAAAAGGGCTGGGAAAACTTGCACTAGACAAGCTTGAAGAGGATGCAAAAGCTGCAGATATTAAGTATATTCTAGCCAGCATATCATCAGAAAATTTGCATAGTCTGTCTTTTCACCTTAAAAACAACTTCAGAGAGTGTGGCCGGTTTGGTAAGATTATTACCAAGAACGGAAAACAGTTCGATATCGTATGGATGCAGAAAAATCTTTAGCCCAAACAATAGTAATATCAGAATTATCTCTTAAGCTTTAGACTAGTCTTCTGAGCTGAGATTAATTCAAAAGAGTTATCAGTTAAATCTTTATAATTCATCTGACCATTTACTCTAGGTATAAAGTCAATTCCTGTAGCTGACTGCATGAGTTTTGCACCTAACATTCCGCTCAGGCCTCCCTCCTCTTTCATTGAGGTCTGAGATGCAATGAAATTATACTCTGTGTTTATGAAATTCTCAAGCTGCTCACCACTACCCTTAATATTTGCGGTACTAGATGGATTTTCCAGATATATCAGAGTTCCTTTGTTGTGGATTCTGAGGTCGTATTTAACAATTACTGCATAACTATCTACATTAATTGTTTCTCCCTTTTTGTTCCATGCCTTAATTCTGCTGTCAATAACATCTCTTGGCAATTCAAAACGCAAAATAACCTCTCTCTTACCAGTCTGCTCAGGATCTGGAATCTCAAGAGTTCCGCTTGTATAGACCTCGCCGATTTTCTCTTTTTTTGAGTAAACAAATGATTCAATATTCCAGGTTCCAATCATTTTTGCAGTTTCTTCTATATACTCCTTAGTGCCCGGAGTGTGATACGGATTATTCTTGCCTCTCTGTGCATCTGCAAATGTGAAAGAGAGCAAAGCAATTCCAAGTAATAGTAGTTTTTTCATAGTATAATTATTTGTTAAGTGTTTTCTAATAAGATATTAACTCACAATAAAATTATATATAAAAAAGTGTAATTACAAAAAAAAAGACCCGGATTTCTCCGGATCTCATAGTGACCCCGACAGGATTCAAACCTGTAACCGTCTGATCCGTAGTCAGATACTC
>CAZPRX010000057.1:0-7722 GCA_964588835.1 uncultured Muribaculaceae bacterium | reverse complement strand
TATAGTTTGGTTATCACAGAAAAAGCCAAACAGATTGTTGCAGAAGAGGGATATGACCCTCAGTTTGGTGCAAGGCCTCTTAAGAGGGCAATCCAACGTAATATTGAAGATCTTGTAGCAGAGGCAATAATAAGCGGAAAATTCAAACAGGGTGATAAATTATTGATTGATGTTAGCTCTTCCGACTCAGACAGTGAATCTTCTAAGAAGCTTATAGTTACCTTGGGTTCTTAAATAGATAAATTTATCTGATAAAACATCCGGTGAAAGTTTATACTCTCGCCGGATTTTTTTTGAGCTAATTCGCTCAAATGTGAATTTGTCAACATAGAATTCAGTGTCCACAGGTTTAGAATATATTTCGAATCCGAGCTTCTGATAAGAGTCTCCGTCAGACCAGTCAGCATCACAATATGTCATAATCTCCTCCGGAGATATCTCATTTATGAAATGATTCAAAACTTTGCTCATCCCTCCTACCACTCTTATTCCTTTTAGAGAGGTATGTCTAATCCATTCATAAGATAGTACCGACTTATCATCCCTTTTCATCGGCCTTGGAAGAGAAAAAGAGGAGACCGCAACGATTTTTTTATCTAATGACCTTATTAATGCATAGTTATATTTACAATCGGCTTCTCCTATCAAGTGGTTATCTTGATGAAAGGCTTTTGCTATTATTTTATCAACCCTCTCTACATTGCAGTTTCTGGCAAAAACTGATTCAAACTTTCCAGCTTTAACAAGGATAATACTTTTAATAATATCCTTTTTGGTAAGCCATTTGTCTAAATGGATAAAAAGAACTTTTTGTTTGTACGGACTGAGATTTGCATAATCTTCATAATCTTCAAAAGAAACAAGCTTGACAGCGAAATCACCATTATTTATCTCAAAAATGTTATCTTCCTGAGAATAGCTAATTATACTATTATCAAGGAATGTTCTGAATTCTAAAGGAAAAAGAGCTCTCATTGCTTGCAAAGTTAAGGGTTTCGCAATAATTCTTGAAAGAAATTTGGAAATATAATTCTGTTACCATATCTTTGCACTCCCAAAACGGAAGATTCAGTAGCTCAGCAGGTAGAGCACAACACTTTTAATGTTGGGGTCCTGGGTTCGAGCCCCAGCTGGATCACAAAAACAGAAGCCAAGCTAATGCTTGGCTTCTGTTTTTTTATTAAGTTTGAACAACAAAACCTCTTTACTATGAAAAATTTAACCAAGTGGGCAGTGTTGTTTATATTTATTAATACGCTGCTGTTATCGTGTGTTTCAAACGATATTTCAAATATCACCCATCTTCCATTTAGACTCTCCGAAGGAGGAAATTGGGGAATAATCTCAACAGAAGGAGAGGTTGTAATAAGTGGAGAGTATACTACAGCTCCATTTGCGGCTACTGAGGGAGTATTCATTATTCGCACGGAGAACGGGAAGTTTGAATATTACAAAGCGGTTCCTGTTCCAGTTAAAATAGGTGGCCAATATATTAAAGCTGGGGCATTTAGTGAATCACTGGCACCTGTCATGGAGAGAGAAGATATAATATCTCTGATTAACACAGAGGGGAATGTTGTATTTTCTTTGGAAAATGTAAATGGAAAAAGAATAATCTCTTGTTCTTCTTATTCAAATGGTCTTGCTCTTATTGAAGATGAAGATGGTCTAAAAGGGTTTGTTGATAAGAAAGGTAAAGTGGTTTTACCTCCCCAGTATAATGATGCATCAGATTTTAATAATGGGCATGCTGTTGTCGTGAGACGGGAATCAGATAAAAATTACTGGCAAATAATTAACAAAAAGGGGGAGATTGTACATGAACTTAATTCAGAAACAAAAGCCACTCTTGAAAACATCTCTTCTGGCTTATTGGGCTTTACAATTTCTGAGAACGCAGATTCATGGGGATTCGTTTCTATTAAAGGAGAAGAGATAGTTCAACCCTCAAGAGATTATGTTCAAATTAAACCTGTTAACTTCAAAATGTTTGCATATAGTAATGGTAATAAATCGGGGGTTGCAGCTATTGATGGGAAAAGAGTTCTACCTGCTGAATTTGACGACGTTGAACATTCTGGGAAGAATAACTTTATTGTTCAAAAAGGAGAAGTTTGGTTTATTGTAGACAAAGAGAATAAAGAGACCGGAAATCTTGATTTTACAGATCATACCAGCAATATTAACGGATACTTTTACGCTAAAGTACGCGACAAGTTTATCCTTTTAGATTCAAAAGGGAAAAGGAAAGGTGAAGGTGAGTATCATGAGGTTAAACTAAATACTCCTCCTCACTCAGTGAGGCTGGATCTTGTAAATTTCAGGAAATCGGTCTCAGATTTGTTTCAGATTATTGCTCCGGGACAATTATGGAAACTTAAGATAGGTTCTCCGGCTTCTGAAGTAACAGCTATGCTCGGTTCCGGAAGTGCAGAATTTCTTAAATCAACACGATCTTTAACAACAAAGAGAGTTGCTGAAAACATAGAATCAATTATCTCATCGGGATTCACATCAGAAATCTCTGTTCCGGTTATGGAGAAAGAAATGTTAAGAGATATGTGGGGCAGAGCATATTGGGATAATGTTGTTAAAGGATATACTTTTAACGAAAGCTCAACTCTTCAGGAGATATCTGCTGTTATAAAACTACTTGGGAATATGAAGGGGAAAGAGAAAGAGACTGCTGCCGCTATATCTGAAATAGCATTGTCATCGGGGTTTACCACAACAGAGAACAGTGATGGTTCAATAAAACTCACCTCGGGAGGGGGAAGATTAATTAATATTAATTATGTACAAAACTCTGGAATTAATATTGTATTAAGGTAATCTTAAGAAAACATTATCAATAACTGGGCAAACAGAACTCTTAAGAACATAGTTAACGGATATACAGTGGCGTAGGTAACGGCAGGAATATCATTTCCTGCCGTTTTTCCTGAAAATGCAAGCGCTGGCGGATCTGTCGTACTTCCTGCTATAAGACCCATCATGGCAAAGAAATTGATTTTAAATATTTTTCTTGCAATTACACTTGTGAGAAGTATTGGTGTAATTGTTATTATCAGACCTAAAAGTATCCAGAGAAGTCCATCCCCATTTAACAGAGTCTCAAAAAATCCCTTGCCGGCCTCCAGCCCTACACATGCGAGAAATAGAGATATACCCACCTCTCTAAGCATTAAATTGGCACTTGTTGTTGTATATGTAACAAGTTTAAATTTATGGCCGAATCTACTTAGTAAAATTGCAACAATAAGCGGTCCCCCAGCTAGGCCTAATTTTACTGGTTGAGGAATTCCAGGTAGCATAAATGGGATACTACCTAAAAATATACCCGCAGCAATACCTAAAAAGATTGCCACTAAATTTGGTTCTTTAAGTCTTTTTTGGGAATTACCGATAATCTCAGCAGCAGCATCAACCGCCTCTGAAGTACCAAGTAAAGTAAGTCGGTCACCTATTTGCAATCTTAAATCAGGCCTTGCCACAAGATCCACTCCTGCCCTGTTAATGCGTGTTACAATAATACCAAATGCCTTACCTAGTTTCAAGCTTGCAAGACTCTTCCCGTGAATTTGCTCTTTAGTTACTAACACCCTCCATGGTACTACATTAAAATCATAAGTCAGCCAATCCTCCTCTTTTAGTTGAGACTCACCGCCAAAAAGAGCTGAAATATTGTCTTTATCCGATTTTCTAAGAATAACTAAAACCTCACCTCCCTCCTCTAAAACAGTATCAGCCCCTGCAATAACAATCTTACCATTTGTACTTTTGTATCTGGATATAACGAATGGTCTGTCGAGGTACTTTCTGATACTTATGATGGTCTTACCTGCTATTGCGGGATTAATAATTTTAAACGATGATTTTAATGTCTCTTCAGGATTATCACCCTCATTTTCAACATAAGATTTATATTCTTTTATACTATCAATTTTAAAAACAGATTTCAGTAAAATAATTGACATGATGATTCCTACGACTCCGAGAGGATAAGCTACAGCATAACCAGTCGCTATTGAAGGATCATTTGTTCCGTTAATGTCAATATATGCTTGTTGAGCTGCACCCAGACCCGGTGTATTTGTAATAGCCCCGGACATAATCCCGGCCATTGTTTGCAAAGGAATGCCTGAAAAAAGATGTATCAAAACAGTAGTCAACACACCTAATATTACTATTGTTGCTGCCAGTATATTAAGTTTAATTCCACCTTTCCTGAACGAAGAGAAAAAGCCCGGACCCACTTGAAGACCTATTGAATATACAAACAAAATCAGTCCAAATTCCTTTACAAAATGGAGTATATCAGGAGAGGGTGTGAATCCTGCTTTGGAAAATGCAATACCAGAAAATAGTATCCATGTTATTCCCAAAGAAATGCCTTTAATCTTGAATTTTGAAAGAAGAATCCCCACAGAAATTACTAGAGATAAAACCAAGATAGTTTGTGCAATTCCCTCATTGAAAAGTAGTTTTGAAAACCAATCCATCTGACTATTTTTTTCAAAAGTAAGATTAAATATCTATATTTGATTGAACACTAAAACTCAATTTATGAAAATGATTAAAGAATTTAAAGAATTCGCCATGCGCGGAAACGTGATGGATATGGCAGTGGGTATAATAATCGGTGGCGCATTTGGTAAAATCGTATCCTCTTTTGTATCAGATGTCATAATGCCTCCTATTGGAGTGTTAATTGGAGGGGTTAACTTTACTGATTTAAAAATCACTATTAAGGAACAGATTCTTAATGAAGCCGGAGAGATAATACCTGCAGTTACATTAAATTACGGCAACTTTGTTCAAGTAACATTTGATTTTATAATTATTGCATTTGCAATATTTATGATGATAAAATTTATGAATAATCTTTCCCGGAAGAAAGCGGTTGAACCTGCCGCTCCGGCTGCTCCTCCCCCGCCTTCTGAAGATATTATTCTTCTAAAAGAGATTAGAGATTTACTAAAAAAACAGTAAAAATTTTAATCCCATAAGAGGTTTTTTTCTACCTTTGCAGCCTGAATAAATGGTTCTGTAGCTCAGTTGGTAGAGCACGACACTCTTAATGTTGGGGTCGTGGGTTCGATCCCCACCGGGACCACAAGGAAAAGCCGAGGTTATCTTCGGCTTTTTTCATGAACAATATGATTACGATTATTGTTATCAAAATAATATTTAAAAATATAAATCATGACCAATTTCATCTTTCAAAATCCCACCAAAATTATATTTGGAAAAGGTACTATATCATCCCTAGCTCAAGAAATTCCTGCAAACAAAAAGATACTGGTAACGTTTGGAGGTGGAAGCGTTAAGACAAATGGTGTTTATGACCAGGTAAAAGAGGCGCTCAAAAGCCACACTTACATTGAATTCTGGGGGATTGAAGCAAATCCTGACATTAGTACTTTAAGGAAAGCAATTGAGGTTGGTAAGAGTGAAAAGTGTGATTTTGTCCTGGCTGTAGGTGGCGGATCTGTTATCGACGGATCGAAACTTATTGCTGCGGGGATAATATATGAAGGAGATGCATGGGAGATAGTTATAAAAAGAGACTGGACAAAAGAGGAGACATTGCCTCTTGCATCAGTTCTTACTCTTCCTGCTACCGGTTCAGAAATGAATAGTGGAGCCGTTATCTCAAACAGAGCTGACAAAGAGAAGTTCGCCTTTTACTCAAAACATCCTGTTTTCTCAATTTTAGACCCAGAAACGACTTTTAATCTTCCAAAGCATCAAATTGCATGCGGTCTTGCCGATACTTTCATTCATGTAATGGAACAATATCTCACTACTCCCGGCCAATCTCCATTAATGGACCGTTGGGCAGAAGGTATATTGAAGACAATAATTGAAATTTCTCCCGAAGCCTTATCAGGTGACAATGACTATGATTCAATGTCAACTTTTATGCTTTCTGCCACCATGGCACTGAATGGATTTGTCTCTATGGGAGTCTCTCAAGACTGGGCTACACATATGATTGGTCATGAACTAACTGCTCTGCTGGGCATTACACACGGTCATACTTTAACAATAGTACTACCCGGAACAATGTGGATGCTTAGAGAAGAAAAAGGAGATAAGATACTTCAATATGGGCAAAGAATATTTGGTATAGAGGGAAATGATAAGGAACAAACCATTAAAGAAATCATCTTGAAAACCGAAAGCTTTTTTAACTCTCTTGGGCTAAAAACCAAACTATCAGAAAATGGTGGCGATATAACAACAATAGATGAGATAGAAAGAAGATTTAGTGAAAGAAATGTTCGATTCGGAGAAAACAGAAGCGTAACATCTAAAGTTGCCCGTGAAATACTGGAAATGGTTTTATAGATTATTACTTCTCCATAAGACCATTTAGCATTGCGTAGACAGTAAGACCGGAAATACTTTTAATTCCGGTCTTTTTCGCAATATTTTTTCTATGAGACATTACAGTATGAATTGATATACTGAATAGTTGTGCTATCTCCTTATTTGTTTTCCCTTTTGCAACCAAGACAAGTATCTCTCTCTCCCTATCAGAAAGATCGTATTGCTCAGACAAAGTCTCCGTTTTTAACTCTCTATCATAATCAGCAACATCTCTTAAGACTTTTATAATCTCTGAATTTGTCATATACATATTGAGCAAAGAATCAAATTCAAGTATAAATGATTGAGGAATACATGTGGTAATTAAACCAATCAGTTTTGCATCAATATCATTATCCCTGAGCTTGCGTTTCAAGTGCGAATCTCCGTTTAAAAGGACAGGGTTTATTATAATTAATAAGGGCTTTTCATTCCACCTGTATCCAAAAAAATGTTCAACTGTTTCAAACTTTAGTAATGGATGAAACATAACTGAAACATCAGAGATAATTTTAGACAATCCCTCTCGAATTAATCCCGATGGTTCCACAATAGCTATGCATATTGGTTTTTTCATCTTTCACTAAATCTCCTGGAAGTTTCAAGAAATTCTACATGAGGAACAAGCAGCCTGTCCTCTAATTTTGCATGATTTTCAAATTCAGCCTGAAGAATATATAATTGCTCAATAAGATCATACAATTGAGGATGAGGCTTAACTGAAGGGAAATATTTCAGTAGAATGTTCTTTAAGTCGCTAATTTTTGATTCAATATTTGTATGGTTCTCTTCAAATTTTTCTATAGAGTATCCTGGAAATGTTTTTCCACCGATTATACTAGAGATATATGGAAAAACAGTACCATCTTCATATTCAAAGTGTGAAAGAAGCTCTGACTTATACTCTTTAAAGAAATTAACAAAAACAGAGGAATGAGAGTCTGCAAAATCCTTACTGTCTGCTATTTCATTGATCGATTTTTCGACAAGAGGTATATCATTTAAAATGAATTCGTAGTGAGTGGACCTTAAATAATTAACTAGTTGTAGAGTGGGGAGATTTTTCAGGAATTCAGTATCTGGTTCAAAATTCCTGTAGGTTGTCATGTTTGATATTGCAAGAAATAGCTCTGAGGAGATATTGTTTCCAGCACACACATCCTTAACGCTTTTCTCTCCAAACCCAGGCATAATGCCGAGTCTTTTAAGTATTCTTAAAATTTTAAAATTCTCTTCAACTATAGCAGATAGTTTTTTTTCAGATGTAAAAAATTCAGACATAACAAAAAGCTTAACTTCAATAACAACATTAGTTATTAGGAAAAGTTTACAATTCTTTTGTTTATA
>CAZPRX010000056.1:0-7746 GCA_964588835.1 uncultured Muribaculaceae bacterium | reverse complement strand
TTATGCGGATACTCTGTGAATGCAGTAAGATTGCGGGCAAGGATTAAGCTGGATCGAGCATTAAAAACTTTAATTAAGTTGTCCAGCGATATAACCTGTAGTCCAGGCAGCCTGGAGATTATAACCGCCTGTTATTGCGTCAATGTCCAGGACTTCACCAGCAAAGTAAAGGTTAGGAACTATCTTGCTCTCCAGTGTTTTCATATTAACACTTTCAAGGCTAACGCCTCCGCAGGTTACAAACTCCTCCCGGAAGGTGGCTTTGCCTTTTACGGAATATTCGTCATTTGTGAGGGTGTTGACGATTTTGTTTATCCCCTTTTTACCGATTTCAGACCATCGTTTATCTTCCGGAAATCCGCACTTTTCCAACAGATGATTCCAAAGTCTTACTGGTAGTGAGTATGGCCTCACGGATGTGAGCATTTTGCCGGAATGAATGGTTGCTAGTGAGTTTATCTCTTTTGATACAAGTTCGTTATTTGATTCGTTTACCCAGTTTATGCCGATTTTAAAATTGTACGCAGCTTCATTCAGAACTCTTGCTCCATACGAGGATAATTTTAAAATCGCCGGTCCGCTCATACCCCAGTGGGTGATAAGGAGGGGTCCGTCGGCTTTTAATTTTGTACCCGGTAGCGAGACAATTGCATTTTCCACTACCACCCCCATAAGGTTCCGCACCGGCTCGGCAGGCATACTAAATGAGAAGAGGGAGGGAACAGGCTCCACTATATGGTGGCCGCACCTCTCAAGCCAAGCCAGCCCATCTCTTTTGGGAGAGCCCCCGGTTGAAACAATAACTTTATTGAAAAATTGCAGCCCCCTTTTGAAATCTTTAAAGCCGATCTCCAGACCATCTTCCAAAGGCTTAACCTCCTCTACGGCAGCACTTATAATTATGTCTATTCCAAGCCGCTCTGCCTCGCTCATAAAACAATCAATAATTGACTGGGAGCTTTGTGAGGCAGGAAAGACGCACATATCCTCCTGGGTTACAAGCTTTACCCCCCGGCTTTCAAACCACTCAATTGTGTGGTGATTATTGAAGGTGCCAAATAGCTTTTTCAACTGCCGTCCGCCTCGGGGGTAGGCCATGCATAACTGATCTGTAGTCTCACATCCGTTGGTGACATTGCATCGGCCGCCACCGGAAATCTTAACTTTTGATAGCAATTGCTGTGATTTTTCAAAGATTGTCACATGGGAATCAGGGAACCTCTCCTTTGCAGTAATTGCTGCAAAGAAGCCTGCTGCCCCGCCTCCGATAATTGCTATTTTCATAGGTCTATTTAATAAAATTTACTATTGCTGTTACCAATTCATTGTTAACAGGCAGAGTGGAATTTGAGTAAGAGGCCACGTTTTCATTCATATCCCCCTGAATAGTTTTAAGAACGTGGTTCATATTCTTTACAATAACAAAGGTACTCTTTTGAGATGCATTTTTGAGTATTTCTGCCTCATGCATATCTACCTGAATATCTTTTTCACCTTGAACAATCATCAAAGGAACATTAAGGTTCTTGACATATTCGGCAGGATCATGTTTAAACCATGAAATCATATATGGCTGAACAGATGGTCTGAAGAGCATATTCATCTGAGGAGAGACTTTCTTAACAAGAAAACCGCTCTTGAGGCTGTCAATAATTGATTCGGCCTCACTGAACATAGCAGCCGGCATCTTGGGCTTTAGCTGATTTTTCAGAGTAATGTCTATTGGGTTGCCGGCACCGCAAAGAGAGACAAATCCTTTTATTTTACTTTTCTCAGATGCAATTAATCCTAGTAAAGAACCTTCACTGTGACCTATGAGATATATCTTTTTGAAACCTCTTGCAGAGTAAAAATTTACTAAAGAGACAATGTCATCTGCGTAGTTTTCAAATCTTAGTGTGCTCTCAGAGAATCCCGGATAATAACTTTTTGCAACTCCTCTTTTGTCAAATCTTACAGTTGCAATGTTGTTCTTAACCAGCTCGTCAGAGAGAAGCACCAGACTGTTGTTCATGGCTCTTTGCTGATTACCATTGAGGTCTGTGGGGCCAGAACCGGCAATGATTATTGCAAGTGCTCTCTTGTTTGCTTTTTCAGGAGTTGTTAATACTGTGTGTAGTTTTAATCCATCTGACTCTACAAAGAGAGTATCTGAAGTTTGTGAAAATGCAATATTCACAATCAGAAATAGTGTAATTGTAAAAATAAATTTAAACATTATTGTATTGTTGTAATGTATTGTAAATCATATTATTTGCGATTGCGCTCAAGATAACTGAAAGGATAAAAACAATTATGAAAATTGTTACAGATTTTCCCCCCTTGATATTTGAGGAGACTTTGAAGGCGTTATACATTAAGGTAACCATCCAAATTGCGATAATAACTGTAAGAGTCAGAAGTACAACGGCAATTGTCATTTCATACGGAGTAATATGGGTAGGTTCTCCTATGCTTAAGTATTTCCATAAAAAATACTCTCCAAGCCTGTTTATTGACTTTGAAAATCCTAACAGTGCTGCAAGCAGATAGGGCGATCTTGCCAAAGCCTGGGTTCCAAACAGATCAATAAATCTAATGGACGATTTTGAGAATATTAACGATGCAATGTAAAGCAGAAGTGATAGTGATAGCCAGTTTACAATGTTGAATAGTAACGAATCTATAAATGTCAACTCAACTCCTGTCTTGACAGACAATATGTCCGGGAAAAAGGTGTTACTGTAAAAACCGGTAAGTGATGTTATAAAGATTATCGCCAATCCAAATATCATTGATTTGGTCCCGGCTATATAGTTAAATGGGTTAATCAATTTCTTAATCATTTCTCATCCATTTTAATAATTTTATCAATCAAATCATCAAGCATATTCCTTACAGTAGGATAGCTAAGTTTTAGTTTCTCGGCCATTATTTTAAGGCTGCCGCTGCTTTTCACAAACTCAAGAATAAATGATTGCTCTTTCTGGTCAAGCTTCATTAATACTGGTAACTGAAAAAAACCGGTTACTGTAGTATCGCAGTGTTCACAGATTAGGCTGCTGACTCTTAACTGAGAGTCGCAACTCGGACACGAAACAGGTAATCTTTTTTCCATTTTCAAAAATATTATGCCGCAAATATAAATGAAAAATTAATATAATTGATATAAAAATTAATAAAATTAATTTGAAGCTTAATAAAATTGAGTGTGATGATGTTCTAATTTTTTGTAACTTGTGGCTTCAAAATTATTTAACTCCCGGCCTGATGATTATGAATCTTTTCAAGATACTGTTTATAATGATTGTATTGTCTGCAAATACATCAGGCATATGGGCACAAGAGAGAGAGAAAGTTGTGTTTACACCGCAATGGCAACCACAGGCTCAGTTTGCAGGTTACTATGTTGCTCTTGAACAAGGGTACTACAGTGAGGCTGGGTTAGACGTTACAATTAAACACCCCTCTGCTACTGCGGATATATTCCAGATACTCACAAGGGGTGAGGCCGATATTGTCTCTGCCTTCTTAATACACGGATTGAAAGCGGAGAGAATGGGAGCCCCCATAAAACATTTTGCCCAGATGCTTCAGCACTCTTCCCTGATGATTGTCACACGCAAAGGAGATGGTATTACGAGTGTTGATGATTTAAAGGGGCGCAAATTGGGGATATGGAGCAGCGGGTTTGATGACCTCATATTTGCAATGCTTAAGCAAAGAGGAATAGATTTGGAGATTGTGAGGATACTCAATACAGTAAATCTTTTTTTAGAGGGAGGAGTGGATGCAATGACAGTTATGCACTACAACGAGTACAATACAATTATCAATTGCGGGGTTGATTCCGGGGAGTTGAATGCCTTTTTTATGAGGGATTTAGGGCTGAATGTGCCGGAGGATGCTCTCTATTGTCTGGAGAGCAGGTGGAGAGAGAACCCGGATAAAATGAGAGCATTTGCAGAGGCTACTCTTAAAGGATGGGAGTACGCTTCAGCAAACAAAGAGTATGCAATTGAACTTGTTTTAAGACAAATGAAACATGCAAATCTGCCCATTAACAAGGTTCACCAGAGCTGGATGCTTGAGAGGATACTGGAAGCAATAGAGCCCGGAGATAAACCTGCAAAAAGGGGGGAGCTGTCCGAACAGGATTATAAACTGGTTACAGCTATCACGAATTAGAATCTTTACAAATTTGACTCCTTATGAAAAGAGAGAAATTATCATACCGGATAATAAGCAGACTCCTCCCGGCTGTCTTAATTTTAGGGGCTGCAATAGTTACTGCCTATTATCTTTTTGCAAGGAGCTCAATCGCAGAGCACACAGCGGCAAATGCTCAGATGACTGCGAAAAACTCGGTGCACAGCATTGAGAAAATTGTAAAACAGGTAGAATTGATTCCGGCAAATCTGGCTTGGATGATGGAGAGCGGCTCACTCAACAGAGACTCGCTCTATCATTTTCTACACAAACTTGTTGTCAATAATCCCCTCATTTATGCAAGTGCTATTGCATATGAACCTGATAAAAACGGGACATTGTTCTCCCCCTATGCATACAGAAATGACACTATTGTAGAGACAATCAATCTCGGCTCAGAGACTTACAACTACTTGATAATGGACTGGTACCAAATACCGGCTATGCTTAAGAAGCCATACTGGACAGAGCCATATTTTGACGAGGGGGGTGCCAACGCTTTACTATCAACTTATTCCCACCCCTTTTACACTTTTAAAAATGGAAAAAGGGAGTTTGCCGGCATCATTACAATTGGCTTACACAAATTGTTAGTTCAGTTGATATTCTAGAGACAGGTTATGCATTTCTAATATCCGGCAATGGAGTTTATGTTACCCATCCAAACCGGGATAATATCATGAACCATACTATCTTTACCAGATCTGTAGAGCTCGGAATACCTAAACTCAGACAGATAGGCAGAAGCATGATCAGAGGAGAGGAGGGATTCGATACTGTAGTACTCCCGGAAATTGGAAAGGCTCTTCTCTATTATGAGCCTTTGACATCAACAGGATGGTCACTGGGTGTCATTTACCCGTACAAAGAGATGTATGCCTCTCTGCAGAAACTAAATCTGATGATTGTCATTCTCTCTGCAATAGCACTCGCCCTGCTTGTTCTCTTCATTTTTACAATAGTAAGCAGAATGCTGAAACCTTTAACCAAGTTCGCTCACTCAGCCAGGGAGGTCGCTGAGGGGAACTTTTCTGCCGAGCTGCCGCAAATCAAAAGCAATGACGAGATGAGAGAACTCAGAGACTCTTTTGAGTTTATGCAGAGGGAGCTCTCTGAGTACATTACAAATCTTAAGGAGACCACAACTGCAAAAGAGAAAATTGAGAGTGAGCTGAGAATTGCCAAAGAGATTCAAATGGGAATGATACCCCATATATTCCCTCCATTTCCACAAATAAAAGAGATAGACCTCTTTGCGCTGCTTGAATCGGCAAAAGAGGTGGGTGGAGACCTTTATGACTTCTTCTTGCTTGACCATAAGCACCTCTGTTTTGCAATAGGTGATGTGTCCGGAAAGGGGATACCGGCCTCCCTCTTTATGGCAGTAACCCGAACACTCCTCCGCTCTCTGGCAAACAAAGAGAAAACAACGGCAATGATTGTCTCTGAGATAAATACAACTCTCTGTTTTAACAACGATTCAAATATGTTTGTAACCTTCTTCCTGGGAATACTGGATACTGCAACAGGAGAGCTAAGGTATTGCAACGCGGGACATAATCCACCGGTAATGGTGAAGAACAATGGTCACACAACATTCTTTGATATAACAAAAGGGATACCGCTGGGACTATATGAAGATTTTGTATTTACAGAGCAGAGTACAACTCTGGAGAGTGGAGAGACTCTTTTCCTCTACACCGACGGGCTTACTGAGGCGGAGAACTGCAAAAATGAGCTCTTCTCTGATCAAAAGCTCATAGAAACCATTAAATCTGCCACAGTGCAATCTCCGGCAAACCTTGTAAGATATGTACTTGAATCGGTTAAGAGTCATGTGAATGGCAATGAACAGTCAGACGACCTTACAATGCTCGGGATTTTGTATAAAGGGGATGAGGTATCGGCGGAAAAAGAGATATCGGCAGAGAGGGATATAAATATGCTTCCTGTAATAAATGAATGGGTTGTGAGGCGGCTGAACGGGCTTAAACTTCCTGCCGGACTGGAAAACACTGTTAACCTGGTTATTGAAGAGGCATTTAGTAACATAGTTTTTTACGCTTATGAGCCTGGGCAAAAAGGGAAAATTGATATATCTTTGTATGTGGAGGGGGAGATGCTGGTTATTGAATTGCGTGATACAGGGAAACCGTTTGATCCCACTGCTGCTGAAGATCCGGACACTACACTCCCTGCTGAGAAGAGAGAGATAGGGGGATTAGGAATATTTCTTGTAAAAAAGATGACCGACAGGGTAGAGTATCGTCGTGAGGAGAATGTAAATGTGCTGATTATAAAGAAAAAGATAGAAGGTATTTAAAAACGATTAAGATATATAAACCTGAATATGAATATAGCATCGCAAGTCACTCCGGAAAGGATAATAATCAGCGTTGAAGGGCGTATAGATACAACTAACTACGGCGAATTTGAAAGTGGTGTAAACAAAATACTTGAGAATTCCACCCCTGAAGTTGTCACCCCTGAGGTTGTGATGGATTGCAGCGCTCTCTCGTATATAAGCAGCTCGGGCCTTAGAATATTCCTAACTATCCATAAGAGGATGATGGGAGCAGGGAGAAAACTTATACTTAAATCGCTTCAGCCATCAATCAGAGAGATTTTTGACATCTCAGGCTTCAGCTCAATTTTTACCATTAATGATTAGTACCACTTCTGCTGCATTTCCCGATTCAAAGCCCCATTACAATATTCTAGACGGATTACGTGGAGTAGCAGCCTTAACTGTTGTTTGGTTTCATATATTTGAGGCTTTTGCAACAAGTCATATCGACCAGAGGATTAATCACGGATATTTAGCGGTTGATTTTTTCTTTATTCTATCCGGGTTTGTTATGGGCTATGCCTATGACGACAGGTGGAAAACTATGAAAATTAAAGATTTTCTTAAGCGAAGGCTAATCAGACTACACCCGATGGTGGTTATGGGAGCCTTGATAGGTGCTGTGATGTTTTACACTCAGGGGTGTTCCGTGTGGGATGTCTCAAAGATTTCAATAGGGATGCTGGTAGTTGCAACAATACTTAACGCATTCCTGATTCCCGCAACACCCGGAACCGAGATAAGAGGAGTGGGAGAGATGTACCCGCTTAACGGGCCAAGCTGGTCCCTCTTTTTTGAATACATCGGCAATATTCTTTATGTGCTCTTTATCCGCAAACTTAAAACAAATGCATTAACAGTATTGGTTTTATTGGCCGGAACAGGACTGGCAATATTTGCCATCTGGGGCCCATATGGTGATGTCTGCGTAGGATACTCCCTTACCGGAGATAATGTTTTGGGTGGCATGCTGCGCCTTCTCTTCTCCTTCTCCGCAGGATTGCTGATGTCCAGGGTATTTAAGCCGATGCGAGCCGGAATTGTTAAATACGCATTCTGGATAGGAGCAGCTGCAATAGTGGCTTTATCAGCTATCCCGAGGTTAGGAGGAACAGAAAATTATTGGATGAATGGACTTTACGATACCTTCTGCTTTGCAGTAGCATTTCCCCTACTGGTCTACATAGGTGCATCGGGAGAGACCAAAGGTA
>CAZPRX010000055.1:0-7759 GCA_964588835.1 uncultured Muribaculaceae bacterium | reverse complement strand
CTATTGCTACTACTCCCAGGAAGATTCTTACGTGGAGGTTGTCTGTTGCAAAAATTATCGATGCAATTATTGTAATCCACAGAAGGGATATAGTCTTGATTTTAAGTCTTACGGGGATTCCCTCTTTAGAGAGATAGGAGTGGATATATGGCCCAAGATATTTGTTTTTTAGCAGCCATTTGAGTCGGCTGTAGGATGAGTTCATGTAGAAGTAAACAGCAAGCAGTAGAAACGGAGTGGTGGGGATAAGAGGCAAAAAGATGCCGATAGTTGCCAGTGCCACAAAAAAAGAGGCAAGTACTATGTATATGATGCGTCTCAAAAGCTCAATTTTTTTATATTTGCAAAGATACCTACTTTAAACTTAACTCTTACTATGGAAAATTTCGCAGCCTTGATTGAAAAGGTCAGCTCTGCCCTTTGGGGATGGCCAATGATTATTCTTTTACTTGGGACGCATATCTATCTTACAATTATTCTCAAGTTCCCCCAAAGAAAAATTTTTACAGCCATAAGACTTTCCGTAACCAGGGACAAGGCTGCAACAGGGGATGTTAGTCAGTTTGGTGCTTTGGCAACTTCACTCGCAGCTACAATCGGAACAGGAAACATAATAGGAGTTGCTACAGCGGTGGCACTTGGAGGTCCGGGGGCCGTGCTGTGGATGTGGATAACAGGGGTGTTCGGCATTGCAACAAAATATTCAGAGGGGCTTCTCTCTATTAAATACAGGGTAAAAACAGCGGACGGAACAATGCTTGGAGGGCCGATGTATGCTCTTGAGAAGGGGCTTAAAATGAAGTGGCTGGCAATACTTTTTAGTATTTTCACGGCTATTGCTGCCTTTGGAATCGGTAATACTGTTCAGGCAAATTCAATATCTTTGCTTGTTCAGGAGACGTTTGCGATTGACACTGTAACCACCGGAATTATTCTAAGTATTGCAGTTGCAATGGTGATTCTGTTTGGTGTAAAGGGGATTGCCAAGGTCAGCGGTACACTTGTGCCTTTTATGGCAATTTTTTATGTAGCCGGATGTGTTTACATCCTTTTTGTGAACTCGGCATATCTTGGCGAGACTTTCAGTCTGATTATTGACTCGGCCTTTTCAGCAAAAGCAGCAGGTGGCGGATTTATTGGAACTACTGTAATGATGGCGGCGAGATTCGGTATAGCCAGAGGGCTCTTTTCAAACGAGTCCGGTCTGGGTTCTGCCCCTATAGTTGCAGCAGCTGCACAGACAAGAAATCCTGTTCGCCAGGCCCTTGTATCCTCAACAGGGACATTTTGGGATACAGTAGTTGTATGCGCTCTTACAGGTCTGGTTCTTGTTAGTTCCATTTTAGCTCACCCGGATATTGACCACACTCAGGGCGCTGCTCTTACAAAAGCCGCATTCTCAAAGATTCCCTACATAGGATCCTGGATTCTAACCATCGGGATTATCACCTTTGCATTCTCTACAATTTTAGGCTGGTCTTATTATGGTGAGAAAGCTGTAGAGTATCTGGGTGGTAAAAAAATAATCATTTACTACCGACTTTTCTGGATTGCCGCAGTTTTCGCAGGTTCAGTACTGAATCTTTCTCTGGTGTGGGGCATTGCAGACAGCATGAACGCCCTGATGGCAATTCCTAACCTTGTTGCCCTCCTGTTGCTCTCAAGAGTACTAATCAAAGAGACAAACAAGTACCTCTGGAGCAGGCATCTTGATGATGAGGGCGAGTAAAGACACTTCTACCCCAGGGGTAAAGTGTCAAGTCTCATATACCCAGACTTATAGAGGTTTTGTCGATTTTTTGTATACAATTGATTACGACGTGTTTGACACTTTACCCCTGGGGTAGAGTGTCTTTCTTTAACGGTGGTGAATTGTATCTCTGACGAATGTATAGCTTACCTGAAAAAGATTTGAAAGTTGTATATATGAAGCTTTTGTTTCGCTAGCGAAAAGTATTATATAATTCTTTATTTCTTCTCGGGTTAACTCATAAATAGATCTTCCCTTAAGAATTGATTTCAATTTCTCCGCAAGTTGCGAGTTTGTAATTTTTATACAAAAATCTTTCTCCTCTTTGAAATCATCTAGCTCTCCATTTGGGGTGTTAAGAAATATTTCGAACTCCTTTTTTGAACTAAAATACGATTTTACTACTGAATCATTTATTCGCAAGGAGCTCTTCGAATTAATAATATCTTCATAATATTGATTTGCTGAAGACCAAATGTAGTCACAGGAATAATTGACAATATTTGATTTTACAGGATTATTTAAGATATACTTTATGCAGTTTAAGATATTATTCAAATTGTTTTTTGGAGAACTTGAAAAAGGTCCATTACATAAATTTCCTGCTTTCTTGTGTTTATAATTATACCATTTAACGTAACTAACCATGTAGTTAGATACAAAATCAGAAAGATGATTAGTTTTTACCAGTAAGTGCCAGTGATTGTCCATTATGACATAGGCATATACTTCAACTGAAAATATTTTTGCACTCCTTGCAACACACTTCAGAAACGTCTCCTTATCTTCATTATCATAAAAGATAATTACCCTGGAATTAGCCTGTTGATAGACATGGTATACACCTGTTTCTGTGATAATTCTTCTTTTTCTCATCGCCTCAATCTCCCTCCTCAAAAATGTTTGTATAAAGTTACAAAATTTTGTTAAAACACAAAACGACCCCAGGGGTAAAGTGTCAAACGCTTGATGTTTAAGATGTTATAAAAAAGTGTAAAATTTCATAACAATCTGTTTACAAGCAGTTTGACACTTTACCCCTGGGGTAGTATTTTTACGCGGCAGCCTATTTCAAGAAGCTGTATTTCTTACCATAGTCAAGCATCTGCTGAAGGAAATCGGCGGGATATTCAACTTTGTAGTCTACTATCTTGCCATCTTGTTCAACAGGGGTGATGTCCGGATTGATGAAGCCACCGTAAGGTTTTAGATTAAGAGATGCGTAGCGCTCTTTGATCTCTTTGTGAAGGTCTTGATCGATATTAACGGCATATTTCTCAATCAGAGCTTTTCCGGCAACATAATCGCCTTCTGATTTTACTCTCTGGAGTTCAGCAAGAAGCTGACCAAAGAGGTCTCGAAGCTTCAGGTAGTCGTTAATAACAAAATAGGTTTTGTTATCTCTAACTCTCTTCTCAATTACATCAACTCCATTTTCGCCTGCACCTTTACCATTTTCATAACACCACTCAGAGATGAGTTTGCGGCCTTGCATGTGCGCCTGAGTAACAGTTTTGCCAAGTTCAATTCTTACAAGCTGAGTCATAAGACCATTGCGAATGTATGAGATGTATTCGGCCTTGTAAGCCTCTTCATTAGGAAGGAGGCCAAGTTCAACAAGCTTACTGTCTGCTACATAGTAGAGAGCAAAAATATCGGCACGAGCCTCTTCAAGCGCAGAGGAGTGATCCTTCAAAGCACCAGCTGCAGTTCCCGGACGGAGCTGTCCCGATGCATGGCCCAGACATTCGTGCATATCTGTATGCAGATTTCCGGTAAGAGAACCGTAATCCTTAACCAGCTTAGCCTCGGTCTCATCCCATGAAAATTCAGTAGTAAGACTCTTTGGTGCCTCTTCAGCCGCCTTATCGTAAGCCTCTGAGATATTTGCAATAGTTACCGATTTTGAACCATGCTCCTTTCTTATCCAGTCTGCGTTAGGCAGGTTTATGCCGAGCGGAGAGGTAGGGTGGCAGTCGCCTCCAAGCTGAGCAACAGTAATTACTTTTGCCGACACTCCCTTCACCTCTTTCTTCTTATAATCGGCACTTACCGGTGAGTTATCCTCAAACCACTGTGCATTATTGCTGATGATTTCAGTTCTCTTTGATGCCTCAATATCCTTGAAGTTCACCACCGACTCCCATGTAGCCTTCAAGCTGAGAGGGTCGTTGTAATTCTCAATAAATCCGTTGATAAAATCAACCTGGCTCTCAGTATCCTTAACCCATGCAACATTGTAGTCATCCCATGTATTAAGGTCGCCGGTGCGATAGTACTCAATAAGCTTTGCGATATAGCCCCTCTGAACATCATTTTCTGCAACTGCCGATGCCTTCTCAAGATGCTCAATAATCTTTTCAATGGCCGGTCCGTAAAGACCACCCACCTTGTAAACCTCCTCAATAATTTTCCCGTCTCTCTTAACGAGTCTTGAGTTAAGACCGTATGAAACAGGAGTCTCATCCTTAGGGTCAATCATCTTATCATAAAATGCCTCGGCCTCAGTGCGGCTTACGCCATCATAGAAGTTTACAGAGCTTCCCAGAAGAAGATCACCCTCGCCTGTTATGTTCTTTCTGTATGGATAAAGCGCCGGGTCAAACAGCATAGGAATCAGCTCCGCATTAAGTTCCCCCTGGCCGCTTTCATCCATCAGCTTAGCAAAGTACTCCTGAGTACAACCGGGAATAAACTTCTCCTCCGCGTAGTGGTGGTGAATACCATTGCTAAAGAAGACCCTCTTTGCATAGACTACAAACTCATTCCACTCTGCGCTCTCCTTCTCACCTTTGTAATTTTCAAAGATACCTTCAAGAGCTTTTCTGATTTTTATGCCGTGTTTGAAATTCTGATCCCAGAAAATATCTCTTCCCGCTTTTGCTGCCTCACTAAGATGGTAGATATACTCCTTTTGCTGTAAAGTGAGGGAGTCCCATCCCGGGATTTTATAACGGATGACTTTAAGATCGGCAAATTCATCTGCCAGATACTTGAAAGGCTCCTCCTTAACTGCACCCTCCTTACACGAGCCAGTTAAAAGCCCTGCTAAACTTGCTATTAGCATAAATCTGAAAATTTTCATAATGGTTAAAAAAGTTTTATTGAAATTGTTACAAAGATAATAAAGTCAGGTGTATATTTGTCGCCGCAATAATCTTACTCTTGACGAATAACTTGTCTTTTTGTTGCATAACATAACTGGAAATGAATGCTATTTTCACAATATTGCTGCTTGTAGTTGCCAATATATTTATGACATTTGCCTGGTACGGCCACCTGAAACTTCAGGAGATGGGGAAAATTACAAATACACCCCTGTTCCTGGTTATTGTAGGCAGCTGGTTTTTGGCATTTTTTGAATATGCCTTGCAAATTCCTGCTAACCGATACGGATACTTAGGTAATGGCGGATCTTTCTCTCTGGTGCAACTGAAGATCATCCAAGAAGTTATCACCCTTCTGGTCTTCTCCGCCTTCTCGTTTTTGGTATTCAATGTTCAGATACAATGGAATCATCTGGCCGCATTCTTCTGTCTGATTCTGGCAGTGTATTTTGTGTTTATGAAGTAACACACCTTGCCACAGTTTTTGGCAAGTGTCAGGTTTAAAGTTGGTTACTAGTAGCGTTCTGACAGAAACCTGTAGAAGGGCTTGAAAGTGCTTCTAGTATATGTCAGAAAATCAATCACTTGCCAAAAACTGTGGCAAGGTGCCTCCCTCTGGCAAGGCCTAGCCTGGCAAGGTGGTAACCTCACATCACTGCCGGAAGCTTCACCTTAATGGTGGAGCCGTTTTGAGCACTAAAGTCGGCACTGATAGAACCGCCCATTGAGGTGGCCACCTCTTTGCATTTTTCAACGCTTATGATGGAGCTCTTGTCTGATGGTGACTTGATATCTTTGTGGTTAATTATAACCAGGGCAGTATTGTCCTCTCGGGAGCACTTAATGACAATCTCTCCCCGTCCGTCTGAAAGCCGAATCATATATGAGATCATTGACCTTAAAAGGGCTTTAGTGGCCGATGGGTCTGCGTAGATTTTCACATCTGAGCCGCCTTTTATAGTAATCTTCATATCCTTCTGCTCATACATTCCGGCCAGGTCTTCCAAAGATGACTTTGTCTCTGTTTCAAGGGAGAGGAGCATAGGGGTGGGGGTGTAATTCCCGTCAATATATCGGTTTATAAATGCGTAGTCTTCTGATTGTAAAGATGCAGTACGTGCAACCTTATAAATTATTCTGAGCTGACTCTCTATGTCCTGCTTCTCCAGAATGTTAATATTTCTAATCAACGAAGCGGCAAAGTCTGCTACGGCTGCAGTATATGATCTCCCCTCGGCAATCTCGGCAACATAATTCTCTTGTCTGTTGCCTCTCCTTTCTCCTATCTGAATAAGGGGTTTATTTTTGCTTGCAAGCACCTGTCTGAAAATGGCTTTGTTCGCAACTGTTTTAGGAGGTGTAATATCTCTGGCTGTTATATAAACCTTGTCTGCATCAAATCTTGTTATCTTCCAGTTGAACAGTCTGTACTCTCCCCCTTTGTGCTTAATCCGGCAGTCAATCTCATCTACAAAATCATCTGAAGTGTTTTCCAGAACCGTTTTGAACATAAGTTCGTCGTCCGGATAAATAATTGTGGAGAGGCTATTAGAAGATAGCTCAATGAATTTGTAATCCAGAGCATTTTCAAGTCTTTTGTTTGATTTTATCAGCCTGCCCTCATTATCAGTGAGACAAAACATATCTCCGGTAAGTTCAGCCATTCTCTCAACCTCTTTCTCTCTCATAAGGCGGATAGTATCCTCCAGCTTTGAGCTTGACAGTTTTCTGCTTACGCATATCATCTCAAGATCTCCATTTGCCGCAAGCTGAAACCGCGCCTGCATCTCCACGTTAATCTCGGCTCCGTCTTTGCACTTTTGTCTTACCTCAAGGAAAAAAGGGAGGTCCTGGTCCGGTTTACGCAAAAAGTCTGTTTCGGCCTCACTTACAGCCTTTTCGAATACAGGTTTTGAATCATCAGAGAGACTCTCCAGCAGAGTTTCGTTCATTGCTTCATCAACTGTGTATCCTCTTAGCTGAGTTACTGACGGACTTACATACAAATGAGAGCCCTGAGTCATATTGTACACGCATACAACCTCTTTGATATTATCAGCCAGAAGTTTATACATGTATTTACTCCTGGTGAGCTCTCTTTCAGTTGTCTTCAGAGTTCCCTGATCCAGCATGAGCATGTGAGCCTTGATAAAGCCGGCATTATCTGTCTCTGCTCCTGAATATATAATGAAATCTGAGTACTCACCGTTCTGTTTCCTGATTTTATATGTTCTGAAATCTGTCTTTTGACTTGAACGGAATTCACGGTAAGTTTTAGGAAAAATATTCTTCTGGTTGTCCGGAAGGAGATCGCCAAAGTAAACCCCCTCAACATCTTCTGATGAGTAACCGGTAGCGGTGCACCAATTCTCATTTACGCTAAGTATAACTCCATTTTTGTCCAGTGTAAAGTATGACACCGGAACGGAGTCCATATTTATCTGCTTTGAGAAAAGTTGCTGCATCTGACTTTATTAGTTAATAGCTGATTGTAAAGATAGTAAATTCAGAAATCCAATACATCAGAAATCTTAAGAATCACCTTGCTTATTTTGTCAAGTCTTTTTGGTAACCGCCCCATTCTCTCAATTCTTGCCTTTAGTCTCTTAGTTAAAACCTCCAGCGATTCCCCGTCGGCTTTAATCTTTGAGGCAATTGATTCGCCTGTTTTTTTAATAATCTCTCTCTCGCGTTCTCTTAACTCTATGGAGCTTTTCTCCAGAAGTTCTGTGTCAACGTCTCTACTCTCTTTTACAGATTTGCACCTCAAGAGTTCAACCTCTTCGATTGTTTTTCTAAGCAATGCAAGCTCCTTTGCAAGCTTCTCCTCCTTATTCGCTAACGTTGTTTTTGCCATTTTTTTGTTGCTTTATGTAGTTTATTAACCTCTTTTCCAAACTCC
>CAZPRX010000054.1:0-7762 GCA_964588835.1 uncultured Muribaculaceae bacterium | reverse complement strand
TTCAGAAAAAGAGCTAAAAAATCGCGATTTTGCTAAACAGTGGTCTGCTGTTGAAAAAAAACTATAGTTCTAATTACAGATTCATATGCAAATCTGCTTCATTTGCGGCCTCAACGTACTGGAAGATACCGGTGAATCCGTCAACCAAATCATTGTAGTCCTCAATTTTGTTGCCGTCCCACATTTTGCCGGCCAGGCTGCAGATGAAAATCTTTACGTTTGCCATCTCTTTAACCTGCCTTATTGACTCAATCCAGCTATTCATCTTTAATTCGCTGAACTTTGCCTTCATCTCATCCTTCAGATGCGGATACTCAACATAAGAGTCATCCAAATCCTCATTGCCTTTAATAAATGCTCTTGCTGCTGTAAGAAGTACATAAACCTCTATATCCATATCGGCTGCAGCCGCGCCGCTCATTATCACTCCCGCTCCCACAAGTTTATCTATACTTCCGGACGAGAGCCCTATTACCATTTTTCCCATATATATCTATTTATCTGTTATTTACTAACCTCCGCAGCCTGCTGCGGGTTTCTTAACGGCGGCTTTAACGGCGCCGCGAACTGGAGCTGACTCTACAAGGTCAGGGAACTGGGTTTGCCAATTGTCAAAACCTCCCTCTAAAACCTTAACATCTGAATATTTCAGAAGAGGGAGGATTGTGGCTGCCAGGGCAGATCTGTCTCCGTTGCTGCAATAAACATAAAGAGGTTTTCTCTTTCCGGGGGCCTTTTCAGAAATCATATCTTCAAGAACACCTCTTGGAACTGAGTTAGCTCCCTTTATGCAGCTGACATCAAACTCGGACTGCTCCCTTACATCAACCAGGTAGAAGATTCCGCCATCCTCAATAACCTTGCTAAGCTCCCCGGCACTAATCCACTCAACCCGGCTCTTTGCATCCTCTGCCATTGCGGCAGCCGATTCAAAGGTCTTTGAGTCGTATCCTGAACAGGAGTATAGCAGTGTTAGTGCAAACAGAGATACTATTAATAATCTTTTCATAATCAATTTAATTAAAGGTTATTAACGAGTCCAGTCAGAATAGGATCCTGCGTAAAGTTTAACGTTTGGATATTTCAGAACTGATGTAAGTACAAAATAGGTAAAGCTTCCTGTAACACCTGTCTTACAGTAAACAATAACCTCTTTATCTTTAGGCACTGCCGAGAAGAGCGTGGTGAGTTCGGCAACAGACTTCAGTTTTGAATTCACAGAAAGGTTGTCGTTAGGGATATTAACTGCATTGCCTATGTGACCTGCTTCATAGTCAGCTGCAGCTCTTGAATCAACAAGAACAGTTCCGGCTGAACTCATTTTAGATTTAACATAATCCTTAGTAGCTAACATAGAGGCGTTAACAGTAGGTGAGAAAGTTGCAGCAGGCAATTTCTTTGCATTTTTTGTAATCGGCTTTCTCGCGGCAAACCATCCGGCCATGTTGCCATCAAGCAGGCTTACATCTTTAAAGCCGATATGCTTCATTACCCAATACATTCTTCCTGCACTAACACCAGTTTTGCAATATATTACAACTTTGTTTTTAGGTGAAACTCCGTTACTTGCAAAGATATTTGCAAGATCAGCGGCAGATTTTAGCGTTCCCTCAACAGGAGTGTTTGTACTAAGAGAAATTGCGTCAATATTGATGGCTCCATCAATGTGAGTCTTAAGATAATCACCGGCAGGCCTGGCATCAATTACCACCAGATTGGGCTCCTTTATCATCTTTGCCAGCTCATCAACACTCACCAGCTGAGCGCTCATCTGAAGTGTAGCAAGAACTGCAAATATTGTTATAAATACCTTTTTCATATTTTATTAATTTATTTCTAGAAAATTGCCTGAATCTGAACCATTACCATATCGTTAAGAATCTCTCTTGACTCCTTAAGATTTGCATAGTTAATCTGAACTCTGGTGTAGTCATTGATGTAATAGTTTACACCAATAGTGTAAGTATTAACTCTGCTGTATCTTGAAGCCTTGTCTGAATTCCATGTATCAAACTTAAGTACAGGCTCAATATTATATTTAGTTCTGTAAGAAGCTGTAATCCATGCTCCGTCTTTATGGTAAGTACCAGGTTGTTTAGTTTCATAACCTATTATACCACCACAACCTCCATATATAGGAACTCTTGAAGCTGAGAACAACTTATCCTGTCCGTAGATATACTCACCCTGAAGAAGAAGATCTTTCCAGCTAAACTGCGCCTCAGCAGCAAAACGGTAAATATTGTTCAGCTTTTCTGCAGGATCTGTAGGGTTAATTCCACCCACTTTAAAACTACCACCTACTTTAAGCCCTTTGAACGGACCCACAACCACTCTGCCTATAACATTCTTGTTTGAGTTATCTTCACGGTTGTTCATACCGCTTCCGTTCATAAGACCCAGACTATACTGGAACTTCAGAGAGTCATGCCCTCCGCTGATTAAGATACCCAGGTCACGCTGAGGACCTGCAAGCTGACTTACAACCTCTGAGCGGTTTACAGTGTACAATCCAGAACAAGCTGTGTTCTGCTCAAGACTAAAAGGACTTTTAAACTGACCTACAGTAATTTTAGCCCACTTCGCAAATCTTGTATATGAAACATATCCATCAAGAAGGTGAACCTTATTCTCTGCATTGCTGAAACCACTATACTCAACAGCAAAATAGTAATCAATGTCATATGGGATTGAACCCATAACGCCCAGACGGGCACGATTAAATGTAAACTCGGTTTTGTTCAGGCTTTTACCATCCGCATCCTTACCGTTTATGTAATAGTTAAACTGAGGCTGGATAAAACCTGTTACACCGATTATATCTCCACTTCCGCCACCTGTCATACATCCCTGAGAATACGCATCAAAGGAAAAAAGTGCAAGTGCTGCTGCAATTATATATTTTAACTTTTTCATTTTATTTCTAATTAGATGTAAATTAATTCATTACGTAAGGGAAGTTGCCTGAAACTGTCCATTTATTTTTCTGGAGCTGGCTGTTGAGCAATGCATTTGCACCAAAACTTATGCTTTTTGCATTGTAACCCAAAACATTAAGATATGATGAAACAAGAGCTGATGTCTGACCTGTCCAGCAGTATACAACAATAGTAGAATTAGGGTCAAGTGTCTTCAGACCATCATTTGCAATCTTAAGAGTTTCGTTTATTCTGTAGGCTCCCTTTATGTGACCATACTGATTTACATCGGCCTCAGTCCAGTAGTTATTGATAAAGAAAGTATTAGGAGCTGCAAGAACATCCGCAGCAGCTACACCCTGAAGACCTTTTGACAACATGTATGCAACTCTTTCTCTGAGAATTGCCTCGCCTGTTGTCTCAGTAGCAGGTGTTTTTGGATAGCCAAAGCTAACAGGCTGCTGAATTGTGTTTGTTGCAGACCAGTTAGGACTTTGAAGTGCCCTGTCGGAAATATTTGATGTCCATTTGTCAAATTTTGGATTCCAGCCGCTCATTCCCCACTTAAGGATTTTGCAGTTTCTGTAACCGCTAAGTCTTAGGGCAACCAGTGCAACAGCTGCATTTTGACCTGTGTAGCAAGTGATAACTATCGGCTTGGTTCCTGCTCCTGCAGCAGTGGTAACCACATTTGCAAGTGTAGAGTTTACAGCTCCCTGAATGTGCCCGGTTGCAAAATCAGCAGCCGAACGAAGGTCAATTACAAATGAATTAGTAACCCCAGCTGTGTTAAGTGCTGATGCATCAATAACCCAGTCTGTAGTCATATTATTAAGGTCCATGTTATTCTGGGCCATATATTGCGTAAGAACAGCAAAGTGATCCACCTCCGGCTCTACATACGCCTCAATGCAACTTGTAAATCCCAAAGAGACAACAAGTGCAAAAAACAACGATCTCAAATAGTTAAGTTTTTTCACGACAATTAGTTTTAGTTGAATGATTGTTTATATGATTCAAATCCACCCTCAAGGTTGAGGACATTTTTATACCCCGATTTTTTTAGCGACAGTGCGGCCAATACACCCATATCACCATTGCTGCTGCAAATCACTATTTTTGATTCAGCTTCGGGAGGATACATAAATTGCTGAGCCCAGAAATCGGCATCGCCTATGCTGAATTCCAGTACCCCTTTTGAAATATTAACAGATCCGGGTATGTTTTCCCCAAAGTATTCGCCCTCTTCGCGAACATCAATAATCAGCAAATCTTCACCGGCAGTTACCAGATTATTTAGCTCCTCAGGAGTGATTTTCTCCACTTTGGAACCCCATCCCTGTGCCAGTTCAGATGCATCTTCATATACTCCTACACATCCGGAAAGTACTGCAGCTACTGCAGCAAAAAAAAGAGTTTGTTTAAATATTCTTCTCATAGACATAAGTTTAAAAAGCACTGAATCTGCCTGTTCTTTCGTTCCATTTTACAAAAGCATACCACCCAATCAAAATGAGAAGAACCAGGAAGAAAGCTCCGTCATATCCTATATAGTCCGGGAGATACGCCCTGAACTTTGCACCCTGAGGTAAAACACTATCCACAAAAGGCACAACGTAGCTGTTTGACAGCGGTGAGAAGACTACCATACCTATCAGTGAAAACCACAGTTTTATCTGACCCTCGCCCACTCTCCACAGGGTACCCACAGCACATCCACCAGCTATTGTCATTCCAAGGCCGAATATGAATCCGCCTATAAGTGCCTTGCCCCAGAAATTTGGGAAGACCCAGGTAAGTTCACGAGCCCTCTGAGAGACCTCAGATATATCTCCAATAGTGAAGTACTTAATTACTGTAAATCCCACAAGACTTACCAGCAATCCCGCAATTACCCCTACCGTTCCATGAGACTCTCCGCTCATAAAAGGGTCACGGAAAGATTTAACAATACAGAATCTTGATCTTTGAGAAATAAGGCCCATAAGAGAGGCGATAATAATGAACCAGCTCATTACCGGATTAGTATCGGAATATGAGTAGGCAAGCACAATTACCACTATCAAAACAATAACCCCGGCAATAACCTGCCATCTCCCCTTTTCAGGAGCAGCTGCCAGGAATGTATAACTCTTGCCTGTGCTCCATTTTGGAAATCTCTCCATCTCCCAGATCAGATATTTGAGCGACAGGATTACACCTACAAACATTGCAAATGTGAATATCAGTGCACCTCCAGACAGAGCAGGGACACCGCTGAAGAAGGAGCCGATTGAGCAGCCGATGCCCACAGTTGCCCCCACAGCCATAAGCGCTCCGCCAAGCAGACCTTTTATCATCTCTCCCTTAGGAGGAACTCTCAGAGCAAACTCCTTTGAAAAAAGAGCTCCCGCAAATGACCCTAAAACAATCAGGACCACGAGCATTCCGTAGTTATTCTGAGAAACGGGTGTTACAACCTTATCTGAGAACATACCAAATACTGAGAAGAGATTATCCCCAAGGTTTGTAATTCCACCACTGGCACCCCACGGGCTCTTGATTGCAAACAGGAGTATGTTTAGTAAACCCAGAACAATCCCGCCTACCCATACAGGCCAGTGTTTCCCAAAAAACATTCTGAAAAGTTCAGAAAGTGAATTTTTATCTTTAGACATAATTACACCTCCTAGCCCTTTCTCAAAACAAATCTGTTCACTCCGCCATCAAGATCGGAAGACTCAACAAGTTCATTTCCGGACTTCTCACACCAGCTTGGAAGGTCTGTCTTTGTTCCGGGATCAGTTCCCAGCACCTCTAACACTTCACCGGATTTCAACTCTTTCATAGCTTTTGCTATCTTCATCATAGGCATAGGACAAGAGAGTCCTTTGCAATCTAAAGTCATCTTAATTTCCATCTTTTCAAGTTTAAAATTGTTCAGTACAAAGTTGAGATTTGTATCAATCGACACTTCAAAATGGGCTATGATATGCTCCTATGAGAAAAGGGGAAACGTTGCTAATAAAAAATATGTTCTATATCATATTTTACGAATCGAAATCTTTTGTATCTTTAAAAAATTACATCATCATTACACTATGAAAAGAGAGACTAATCACCATAATACCTGCACGTTAAGCATGGCCGTGACAAGCTGCTTTGAGAAACTGACTGATGAAGAGTTGAGAATGCTTGAAGAGAATGTTGTGGTAATTAAGTATAAAAGGGGTGAGAACCTCTGCAAACAGGGTACACTTGCATCCCATATTTTGTATTTATGCTGCGGACTTGCAAAAATATATATGGAGAATGAATCCGGCAGCCTTATACTTAAAGTGCTCCCACAGGGAAACCTTATAGGGCTATCTGCCCTGCTGGATGGGTCCAATGTATTCCAGTACTCCGCATATGCATATCAAGATTGTACAGTAAGGCTTATAGATATAAGAACCTTTAAAAATCTTATAAAGCAGAATCCTGCTTTTGCAAACGAGGTTATCAACCTGCTTTGTGAAAACCAGATTCAGCTTCAAACCCGTTTCTTCGCCTTTACCAAAAAACAGTCATTCGGAAGGCTTGCCGACACACTTATCTGCCTGGCCTGCAACATATACAAACAAGATGAATTCGAGTTCCCTCTTAAAAGAAGAGAACTTGCAGAGCTTACAGGTATGACTACTGAGAGTGTAATCCGCTCAATGTCTAAACTTAAAAGCGACGGCATAATTGATATGGACGGTAAAATTCTAAAAATTATTGATAAAGATCGTCTTCAGCAAATAAGTAATTTTGGTTAGCAGGTAACGTAAGCGTGTTATTATTTGTAATATATTTGCATAGTATAACCCTGCTTAACAAATGACAAAAAGACTTCTTCCTGCAATACTCATTGCAGCCTCCCTTTTGGTGTTACCACTCAGTTGCGAAAAAGAGCCACTTCCAGATCCAAAACCTGATGAAAAACCATATGTTCCGGCCACTCTTAAGGAGGGGCGAGTTGCACTGGCTTATGTGACATACTGGGGGACACAGATTCCCGATGCAAGAATAATTACCCATATTAACTACGCCTTTGCAGAGCTTTACGTCAGAGACGGAGTGTATCAGGGGTTCAAGCTGCAGGGAAATGAGAGCCGTTTTCAGCAAATTGTTACCCTAAAGAGACAACACCCTCATCTTCAGATCCTGGTTTCATTCACTCATGTTGTAGATAACTACGACAATATTCAGGGTGGCAGCTTCTCTGCCTTGGCCAAATCAGATCAGTACAGAAAAGAGTTTGCACAAGATTGTCTTGAATTCATAGAGAAGTGGGGCATTGACGGGATAGATATTGACTGGGAGTTCCCGGGACTCTCATGGAGCGGAGCAGCATCTGACCCTGCCGTAGACGTTCAGAACCATATCCTGCTTATGAAACAGCTTAGAGAGACACTTGGCAATAACTATCTCCTAACATACGCTGGATATGTTATGGACAAAAGGGCTGTTACTGGTGGTTACAGATATATTGACATTAAAGCTGTTGACCAGTATGTAGATTTTGTAAACATTATGACATACGACATGGACGCAGCACCTAAGCACCACTCGGCATTAAGTGATTCAAGAGCATACTGGGATTGTACAAGAGCAATAAATGTATACAAAAACGCAGGTGTGGAATATAACAAAATGGTACTGGGGATTCCATTTTACGGAAGGCACTCTTATTCTGAAAAGCCTCAGTCACTCAATTATAGTGCTATACTTAACCTTGACAAGGCCATATACAAAATTGACAACTGGGACGCAGTATCCAAAACCCCCTATGTTACAAAAAGCGGCATTTTCTTTTGCGGTTACGACAATCAGCAAAGCAT
>CAZPRX010000053.1:0-7808 GCA_964588835.1 uncultured Muribaculaceae bacterium | reverse complement strand
TGATTATGAAAAGAATATTTATCACACTAATAGTAGCTGCTTTATGTCTGGCCTCATTTCAGACATCTGCCCAACAATCAGCATCAAACCCCAAATCTGTTAACTCAAAAATATCGGAAGTGACACTCTTTCTTGACGGAGCGGAAATTGTAAGAGAGGCCGCTACAGAAGTACCTAAAGGGATTTCTGTTCTGAAATTTGAAAATCTTTCAAGAAACATATTGAGAAATAGTGTTCAGTTTACGTCAGATAAAAATATTACAATATTATCTGTAACCCTGAGAAACAATTTTCTGGGGAAAAGCGACAAAAGTGAAGAACTTATAAAACTTGAAAAAAGTCTTGAAGATGTTGAGGGAAAAATTGCAACTGAGAGTGCAAACCTCTCAGTTATAATTGAAGATATGGATTTTCTAAGGGCAAACAGAGAGATTACCGGTAAAAACGCAACTCTCACAATCGCTTCTCTACAGCAGATATCTGAATATTACAGTAAAAGTATCTCTTCTCTTAAAATGAAGGAGATTGCAAAGAACAAGATTGTCAAAAATCTTTCAGCTCAGAGAGACTCGCTCTCAAGGCAGATTGACATCATGAAAAGAGAGAATTTTCAGCCTGCAGGAGAGGTCATTGTAAAGGTTAATACAAAAAATGCAGGAAAATACAACATGAAGCTTACTTATGTATCTTCTAATGCATCATGGCACCCTGTATACGATTTAAGAGCAGAGAGCATTGATAAACCTTTGATTATGAATTATAAGGCAAATATTTTTCAGAAAACCGGAGAGAACTGGGATAATGTAACTCTTAGGCTGTCATCTGCAAATCCTAACCTTTCAGGAGTAGTCCCGGTAATTACTCCATACTACTTGAGATACCCTGAAGTTATTGCATATGGCAGGGGAACAATGAAAAAAGATATGATGTTATTAGAAGAGACAGTCTCTTTCAATGCTCTGGAAGCCAGAGAATCGGTTGCTCCTCCTGCGGCAATGATAATGGAAGAGAGGCAAACATCAGTTGAATTTAAAGTGAATGAAAGATATACAATTAAGTCAGATGGTGAAAAACATACTGTAGACCTTACCTCTTATGAGATGCCGGCATTATACAAATATTATGCTGTTCCTAAACTTGATAAAGACGCATTTCTTTTAGCAAGAGTACCAGACAGAGAGAAATACAATTTGCTTCCTGGTGAAGCCAGCATCTTTTTTGAAGGGAGATACATCGGAACAACAACTATCAGCACAGAGACAGCATCTGATACACTTGACTTTTCTCTCGGAAGAGACAAGGGTATATCAATTTCACGTGAGCAGATAACAGATTTCACCTCCAGAAGGTTTATCGGAAGCAAAAGAGAGGATGCAGAAGGCTGGAAAATTTTAGTAAGGAACAATAAGAGTGTAGCGATTGATATCGAAATTAAAGATCAGATGCCGCTCTCATCAAACGAAGAGATAGAGGTGAGTGCGCAAAATCTATCCGGAGGAAATCTTGATCCTCAGACTGGAGAGATTAGCTGGCGATTTTCACTCCTGCCTGCAGCAACCAAACAGATTGATTTGAATTACACAATTAAATATCCAAAAAACAAAATAATAGTTAAATGATGAGTGAGCAGATAACTACCTGGCTTGAAGGTTTTTTGCCATGGCTCTTATCACATGGCATAAACATATTGATTGTTGCTGTAGGAGCGTTTATTCTTAATAAAGTATTAGGTAGAATAATTAGCAGAAGCGTGAGAATTACAGTGACCTCAAATAGTCAGGTTTCACCTGAAGCTGAGAAGAAAAGAGAGAATACTCTGGTAAGAATATTTAAAGGTATCATTAGAGTATTGCTGGTTTTTGTTGCTATACTTATGATTATGTCTGAAATTGGAATTAAGATAGCCCCAATTTTGGCCGGAGCCGGGATAGCCGGTATCGCTGTTGGATTTGGAGGCCAATATCTTATCAGAGATATAATCACCGGACTTTTTATAATTATTGAAAATCAGTTTAGGGTGGGTGATGTGGTAGGTATAAACGGCAAAAGCGGGGCAGTCGAAGACATTACTCTGCGAATGACAACACTACGTGATATGGACGGCACTGTTCATCACATCCCTAATGGTGAAATAACTGTAGTTTCTAACATGTCTAAGTTCTTTTCACGCGTTAATCTAAACATAGGAATATCATACAGCTCCAGTATTGATAAAGCTATTGAGATAATTAACAAAGTTGGTGAAGAGCTTGCAAATGATCCTGACTGGAAAGATCAGATTCTGTCACCTCCTAGATTTCTCAGACTTGATAGTCTTTCAGACTCTTCTGTGGATCTTAAGATTTTGGGAGATACAAAACCAAGTATGCAGTGGGCTGTTGCCGGAGAGCTCAGGATGAGACTTAAGAGATCATTTGATGAAGCAGGTATTGAAATACCTTTCCCTCAAATTGTTATACATCAATAGAAACAAATAATTTCAGCACAGATTGTGAAAAAACTATATAACAAATCAGTATTGGATGGATTAAACAGAATCCGTAAGAGTAATGAAATTCTACAAGAAGAGGACCTTGAAGTCCTTCCTGATGTTGTCGCAAAATATGTCAGATTTACAGGATCGGTTGGTCGTCCCAGGATAAGTCATTTTTTTGCAAAAACAAAAGGAAAGATACGTGGAAATCCAAATGATCCATGGATGGATTTAGTTTCTGAACAATATAATTTTATGGACCTGTACGAACGCTTCTTTTACATTAAAGCCATAAAATCAGGAGTCCCGGCATATGGCCTTCACTCTTTCAAGAATGGAGAGGCATCTATGAAAATTAAACTACTTGGATTATTTACCATAGTCAACGCAAAGGGGCCTGAGATGTTTCAGAGCGAAACTGTTACCATTCTTAATGATATGTGCCTGCTTGCCCCCGGCACCCTTACTGATCCTAAAATAAAGTGGGAGAGAGCTGATAATCTTAACGTTATTGCAAGGTTTAATGGACCTGCAAATGTATCGGCAATGCTTACATTTCATGAAGATGGAAGACTTCTTGATTTCAGAAGTGAAGACCGATACGACTCCTCTGGCGGAAAAAATTTCATACTTCGGCCATGGAGTACTCCTGTGAGTGAATATGGAAACTTCGACGGAATGACTCTTCCAAAAAGAGCAGTGGCAATTTATGAGAGACCTGATGGAGATTTTACATACATCGAACTTTCTGTAGATGATATAGTTCATAATCCTTTATTATAAAAAAACTATGAAAAAAGCTTCAATCATAATCAACCTGCTGTTATTTACAGCAATGATTACAATAAACGGCCTGGCAAACGCTCTTCCAATAAACGGTTTTACTACCGGAGAGCTATCTGACATGTATCCGAATCTCTTCGTTCCGGCCGGGATTACTTTTTCAATTTGGGGGGTAATATATCTGTTACTCCTAATATTTATTATAACCCAAACAATTGCAGCCTTCAGCGACAAGGCATCAAAATACCTTCTCTCCCCTCTTGCAAGCTGGGCATTTGCCCTTACTTGTGTTCTAAACTCACTTTGGATAATCACCTGGCACTACCAGATGGTTTTCTTATCTGTAGTTGTGATGTTGCTCTTCCTGATAACTCTTATTTATCTTGTTAGAAGAATGGATAGCGAGAAGATTGAAAATTTCTGGTCAAGATTTGCCGTAAAATTACCGTTCAGCATCTACTTAGGATGGATTTCAGTTGCAACTATAGCTAATATTACAGCTTTACTTGTACACTGGAACTGGAACGGATTTGGTATTCCTGAAAATGTTTGGGCAATTATTATGATAGGAGCAGGTACCTTTTTATCTTCAACGATGATGCTCAAGAGGGCGGATATTTTCTATGCTCTTGTTGTTATATGGGCCTTTTACGGAATAATTATTAAAAGAGAGGCTTCAGAGCCGTTATATCCTGAAATCATTGCCGCTGCATGGGCTTCAATAGTTATTCAGGCTGGATATATTATCTTTATACTCACTAGAAGAACGGCTGTTAAACAATAATTCACTCCAGAATGACCGGTACTATAATTATTACATTCTGTATCCTTTTACTTATTGCTTATCTTTTTGATCTTACTTCATCAAGGACAAGAATTCCATCAGTGATTCTACTCCTTGCACTGGGGTGGTTTATGAAGGAGTTGGCAAACCTTGTAAAAATTGAGATTCCTGATATTTCATTTTCACTTCCTCTTCTGGGAACCGTAGGGCTTATCCTTATTGTACTTGACGGGGCACTTGACCTTGAACTAGACAGAAGCAAAAAGAGAATTATTACAAAACATATTTTTGGTTCTGCCTTTTCAATTATCTCAATATCTGTTCTTCTGGGGTTACTCTTTATTAAGCTTGGAGCGCCTGATTTCCGGATTGCAATATTGAATGCACTTCCCATAAGTATTATCAGCAGTGCAATCGCAATTCCCAGTACAAAAATGATGTGCAGAAAGAACAGAGAGTTTGTAGTTTACGACACCAGCATTTCAGATGTTATTGGAGTAGTACTTTTCTCTTATTTCCTCATGAATTACAACTTTACGGCCAGTTCAGTTCTCTATTTTGTTTTCCAGATTATTTTAATGATTGTCATCTCAATTGCAGCATCTGCCGGTCTCTCCTACTTGTTAGGCAAATTGAAACATCAGATCAAATTCATTCCCATTATATTGCTTGTAATTCTAATTTACTCTATTGGTGAAGTTTACCATTTGCCTGCGCTTATCTTTATACTATTATTTGGCCTTACAATTGGCAATATGGATAAAATAGTCGAGCTTCCATTAATCAAAAAAATTACATTTCTATCGATTGATAGAGAGATTCTCCGATTCAAGGAGATTACCACAGAGGCAACCTTCCTGATTCGGTCGCTCTTTTTTCTGGTATTCGGCTTTATGATTGAAACTAAAGAAATTCTTCAACAAGATTCATTACAGCTTGCCTTGATTATTGTTGCTATAAGTTTATTTATAAGAGCATTGCAGCTTAAAATAACTGGCAACAAACTGTTTCCTCTCTTGTTTATCGTACCTAGGGGGCTGATTACAATCCTTTTATTTATGTCAATTTCTGCCGGAGAACACATATCATTTATCAATAGAAATTTAATCCTTCAGATCATTGTAATCTCCACCCTTATAATGATTTTAGGGACATCTACAATAAAACAAGAGAAAAGCTTACAGTAGATTGCTTGTTGAACTTAAATACATCTGAGGCTCCGGCCTGATCACAGGCGTGGGTGGGACGAACCTCTATGGGGTTGTATTTCAAGGTGTTTCAAAACACAAATCTCTCGTAATCAATAAATTATGTTTTGCAATTAGCTCATTACGAGGTAGATGGAGGTTCGTCCCACCCAACACCGCAAACTCTGAAACCCGCCTTTCGGCCAAAGGCCGTATAAACTGCGCAGTACCATTTTAATCCTTGCAAAGCGATGTGTATCCGCAAATCTGCGCGATGCAAACTGAACCCGCACGGCTGTAACAAGCAGATTTAGATAGAAATGACAATCAACCCGAGGGGTCACCCCTCGGGTGAAGTGTCAAGTCGCACGAAATAAGTAAGTTACAGCCGTCCGGGGTTCACTATCTCTGGCAGAGATTACTGCATGCCCTTTGACAGAGTATCCGCATAACTGAAGGAGTCTCCGCCACAGCGAACGCAGTGAGCGAGGAGGAAAAACTCCGGAAGTTATGCGGATACTCGGTGAATGCAGTAAGATTAGGGATATGTGAACATAAAACTAATCATCACTTGCTAAAGGTTATCACAGACCAAACCTCTTCCTGGCGATATCACAAATCAGTTCAGCAGTCTCGTCAGCCCCCATCAGAGAGGAGTTTATACAAATATGGTATGAGTCTGCCCTGCCCCAGTGCTTGTTTGTAAAATAGTTGTAGTAAGACTTCCTTTGCTTGTCTGTTTTTTCAATTACGGCTTTTGCCTTCTCCCTTGAGATATCCATTTTGTCCGATATTCGTGACACCCTATCCACCTCATCTGCTGTAATGAAAACATCTAGTCTTCTTGGTAAATCCTTTAAAACATAATCGGCACACCTTCCTACAAAAAGGCATGATTTTTCCTCTGCCAATTTTTTTATTACATCGCTTTGGATAACAAATAGTGATTCACCGCTTAATGGATTGAGCGAGTAATACTCAGTTATTCCAAAAAGAGACCACGCTTGCCGCTCGTCAGCTTTTTCAAAAAACCCTTTTTCAAGACCGCTCTCTTTAGAAGCAAGGCTCAATAGCTCCTTATCGTAATAAGAGACACCAAGTTTCCTGGCAACGAGTTCACCAATCCTTCTGCCTCCACTCCCAAGTTGCCTTCCTATAGTAATGCAAAACAGATTATTCATGACTTGATCTTTTTAAAGTGTAAAGTTAAAATAAAGGCGGAATTAACTGCTGCCAGGGTATCGGCAATAGGGAAACTTAACCAGATACCATGAATGCCCAGATAATTAGGTAAAATTAATAATGCGGGAATAAGAAATATCACTTGTCTGGACAAGGACATATAAATTGCCATACCTGGTTTCCCTATGCTCTGAAAAAAATTTGAGGAGACCATCTGAAATCCGATAATTGGAAATGCCGCAAAGGCAATTCTCATTCCAGGCACTGCAAGGTCCAGAAGATCCCTATCTGTTGTAAACAGTGATGCCGCCTCCCGCGGAATAAGTTCACCTATCAGAAAACCTGTTGTAATAACCCCGGTCGCAAGTATAATTGTATGTTTTAAAACTTTATTAACTCTGTAATATAATCCGGCACCATAGTTATAGCCGGCTATCGGCTGCATACCCATTGTCAAACCCATAACAACCATTCCAAAGAGCATTGCAATCCTGTTCATTATTCCATATGCACCCACTGCCAGGTCTCCGCCATATCTTACCAATGAGTGGTTAATCATAATCACGATTAGGCTGGACACAGCGTTCATAAGGAAAGGGGCCAGTCCTATTGCTGTAGTATCTTTTAGTATTTTCTTGTCAATTTTTAGGTTCTCTCTTTTTAAGTGGATAAAACTCTGTTTGTTTGAAAAAAATCTAAATTGCCATACTAGCAAAACAATCTGAGAGAGAACTGTAGCAATTGCAGCTCCCCTTATACCCATATCAAAGCCGTAAATAAAGATGGGTGTAAGTATGGCGTTTATTGCTACCGTAAAAATAGTTGCATACATCGATTTTGCGGGGTATCCCGATGACCTGATAAGTGCATTGAGTCCAAAGTACATATGGGTTATCACATTTCCAAGAGTAATAATTGTCATGTACTCTTTTGCATATGGCAATGTATCGCTGCTGGCCCCAAAAAATCTCAGAATATCATCCAGAAAAAGCATTACTACTATTGTATATGCTACCCCCAGGATTGTAGTTAATGAGACTACATTACCCAAAATTTTGTTTGCACTTCCATAATCTTTCTGTCCCAGCCTTAATGAAAGTAAATTTGCTGCGCCTGCACCTATAAGTGTTCCAAACGCAGCTGAGAGATTCATTAATGGGAAAGATATGGCCAGTCCGGAAATTGCCAGAGCTCCCACACCCTGTCCTATGAAAATACTGTCTGTAATATTGTACAGGGAGGAGGCAGTCATGGCTATGACCGATGGAATTGCATACTGCATAAGCAGTTTCCAGACATTTTCAGTCCCTAGAGATACTGGTAAACCCTTTCTATCCATCCTTCAAAGTTACACATTATGTTGGTAAGGAAAGAATGTTTACATTTGATAAATTTTAAC
>CAZPRX010000052.1:0-7872 GCA_964588835.1 uncultured Muribaculaceae bacterium | reverse complement strand
CTCTGATGCCTTCTTCATAGCCATCTTAATCTCCTCATATGAGGCACCTTTTTCCAAACGGCAAGTAAGGTCTACTACCGATACGTCTACAGTAGGAACTCTAAATGACATACCTGTCAGTTTTCCGTTCATTTCAGGAAGCACTTTACCCACTGCTTTGGCAGCACCTGTGGATGAAGGAATAATGTTTGCTGCAGCAGCACGTCCGCCTCTCCAGTCTTTTGCAGACGGAGCGTCAACTGTTTTCTGGGTGTTTGTTGTAGCATGAACAGTTGTCATAAGACCTTCAACAATACCAAAATTTTCGTTTAGAACTTTAACAATAGGAGCAAGACAGTTTGTTGTGCATGATGCATTTGACACAAACTGCTCACCTGCATACTTTTTGTGATTTACACCATATACAAACATAGGAGTATCATCTTTTGAAGGGGCAGACATGATAACTCTTTTTGCTCCTGCCTGAATATGAGCCTCACATTTCTCTTTTGTAAGGAAAAGACCTGTTGATTCAACTACATAGTCAGCTCCTACTTCACCCCACTTAAGGTCAGCCGGATTCTTCTCAGCTGTAACCCTGATAGGAAATCCGTTTACAATAAGCTTACCATCTTTAACATCAACCTCACCGTTAAAACGACCGTGAACTGTATCGTATTTAAGCATGTATGCCATGTAATCAACATCGATAAGGTCGTTTATTGCAACAACCTGAATGTCATCCCTCTGCTGGGCAGCACGGAAAACAAGTCTTCCTATACGGCCAAAGCCGTTGATGCCTACTTTAATTTTGCTCATTTTTCTATAAATATTTATGGTTTATTAAAACTTCTTTTGAATGTCGGCGCAAAGTTACAAAAAATAGAACTTATGCAAAATCGTGCCAAAATTATTAACTTCGCAGATTATAAATCAAATTTATTCAGAAAACCTATGGATAGAAAAAAGGGAAAGCTCAATATATTGATTACAAATGATGATGGAGTTAAATCAAAAGGCATTTCTGCACTTACAGAGATGATGAAGGAGTACGGTGAAATAACTGTTGTAGCTCCTTTTGAGGCTATGTCAGGGATGTCAGCAGCGCTTACCATAGGGAAGCCTTTAAGACTTACCGAGCTTAAGAGTGAAAAGGGATTACGTGTTTTCGCATGTAGTGGTACTCCTGCAGACTGTGTCAAAATGGCAATGAACCAGCTTTTCACCACAAACCCTCCTGACCTTTTGGTCTCAGGAATTAATCACGGGTCAAATGCGTCTATCGCATCATTATATTCTGGTACTCTGGGTGCAGCAGCAGAGGGGACAGTTTATGGAATTCCGTCAATAGGTTTTTCGCACTATTCTCATCACAGTGATACAGATTTTAGCGCTGCGATACATTTTGGAAAATTAATTGTAGATCAATACCTCAAGAATCCTCCAAAACCTGAGATTTATTTAAATGTTAATTTCCCTGAAAGAGATAAAGAGTCAATAAAAGGTATAAAATTCTGTCATCAGGGCAAAGGCCAGTGGATTAAAGAATTTGAAGACAGGACTGATCCTTATGGGTCTCATTACTACTGGATGACAGGTGAGTTCTTTAATCTTGAACCAGGCAATAAAGAGTCAGACCACAATCTTGTAAAAGACGGATATATAAGTATTGTGCCTCATAAAATTGATACAACAGATTATAATGAAGTAGAGAGACTCTCTAAACTCTGGCAAATGTAAACAACTGTCAAAAACTAACCAATATGCGTTATTACCTCATAGCGGGTGAGGCATCCGGTGATCTGCACGGATCAAACCTCATGAAGAGTCTCCAAAAAGAAGACTCCACTGCTGAATTCAGATTCTTGGGCGGAAATCTCATGAGTGAAGTATCTGAGGGGCTTGTTAAACACTACAGAGAGACTGCGGTAATGGGCATAGTGGAAGTTATTTCGAAACTCGGAAAAATTAAGGAAAATCTCTCCATTTGCAAACGGGATATAATTCAATGGAAACCAGATGTTGTTATTCTGATAGATTACCCCGGGTTTAATCTTAGAATCGCTAAGTTTGCAAAACAACATGGGTTTAGAACCTTTTATTTTATTCCTCCAAAAGTGTGGGCCAGAGGTGAGTCAAGAATCAAGAAACTAAAGGAGTACATTGATAAGGTATTTATTATTTTCCCATTTGAGCAAGAGTATTTCAAAAAACATAATCTTGATGTTAACTATCTTGGAAATCCACTTTATGATAGCATAATGTCAGACAAGGCATTTTCTGAATCAAAGAATGATTTTCTTAAGAGAAATAACCTTGAAGATGGGCAATATATTGCTTTGCTTGCAGGGAGCAGGAAGCACGAAATTAGTTATCTCCTGCCAAAGCTTAGAGTTCTGGAGAAAGATTATCCGGATTATCAGCTAATTCTTGCAGGAGCACCATCAATTGAACCTGAATACTATTCCAGATATCTGGAGGGCAGCAGAATAAAACTGTTGTTTAAAGAGACCTACTCAATTCTCAGACATTCAGAAGCTGCGGTAGTCTCTTCCGGAACAGCCAGCCTGGAGGCTGCCATTACCTATACGCCACAGGTTGTATGTTATGGAATGAATCCCATCACAGCCTATCTTGCAAAATTTATTATTAAGGTTAAGTATGCCAGTTTGGTTAATCTCATATTAAATAAAGAGCTTGTAAAAGAGCTTTTGCAATGGGACTGTACTCCTGAAAATATCTCAAAAGAGACCGGAAAAATTTTAAGTGGAAAAGATAGAAAAAGAGTGTTATCGGGATACAATAGAGTTAAGAAATTGCTGGGTGGCGAAGGAGCATCAGACAAAATCGCCCGTTCAATGGTAAAAGAGTTAACAAGCATTAATGAGAACGATTTATATAGTACTATTCATGAAACTCCTCTGGGGAAATTGAAACTTACTTGTAACAACTCAGCTCTGATTAGTGTTGAGTATTTTGAGGGAGAAAACCTAAATATTAAAAAAGAGAAAAAACATCATCACATTCTGGCTGAGACCATAAAGCAATTTGATGAATACTTTCAAGAGAAACGAAGAGTCTTTGACCTGCCCGTTGAACTGAATGGTACAGAATTTCAGAAACGTGTTTGGGAGGAGCTCAGAAAGATACCATACGGTCAAGTTAAAACTTATGGGGAAGTTGCATCTGTTGTTGAGACAAAAGATGCAAGCAGAGCCGTGGGACTTGCCTGTAAGATGAACCCACTTTTGATTGTTGTTCCATGTCACCGTGTTTTGGGTGTCAACAACAAACTTACAGGATTTGCAATTGGAATTGATAAAAAGAGCTTTCTCTTAGATTTAGAGAGAGCTTACTTACACACAGACAATAGCCTCTTTAATAATCAGGAGGATAAATAAAAATGAAAATTACAGCTCACAAATACCAGGCAACAGGGAATGATTTCATAATCATAGATAACAGGGAGGGAGACGTAGAACTCTCTGAAAGTCAAATCAAATTCCTCTGTGACAGAAGATTCGGCATAGGTGCAGATGGCCTGATGATGCTTAACAAAAGTAAAAAATACTCTTTCTCAATGGTGTATTATAATGCCGACGGTAAAGAGGGAACAATGTGCGGAAACGGGGGAAGGTCACTGGTAGCTTTTGCTGCCCATAAAGGGATAAAAAAATACATTTTTGATGCAGTTGATGGAATTCATGAGGCTGAAATACTACAATATTCGCCAACAACCTGTATTGTAAAACTAGGGATTTCTGATGTTAACAGCGTTAAGGAGTACTCTCCTAAGAGCTATATGCTGGATACAGGATCACCACATCTGGTTATTTTTGTAGAAAACATTAATGATTACGACGTAAGAGAACAGGGAAAACTTTGGAGGCACCACCCCCATTTTCCGGGAGGGACCAATGTTAATTTTGTTCAGGGGAGCTGGGGAAGATTTAATATCCCAAAATTTGAAGAGGATAAAGAGCAGAAATTATACGTAAGAACTTACGAAAGAGGAGTAGAAGACGAAACCCTTTCATGTGGAACAGGAGTAACCGCATCCTCTATTGCACACCATAAACTTCTTACCAGAAATAAGTTTTCTTATAGTAAAGTAGACATCAAAGTACCACAAAAAGTTAAGAACATAATTGAAACAAGAGGCGGAGAGCTTACAGTTGAATTTACTTATACCGGAGAGGACAACTATACAGACATAAAACTTACAGGACCTGCAACTTATGTTTTCAGTTGCGTAATCGATTGCTGATATGACAAGAAAAGCTGTTTTTCCCGGGTCATTTGACCCTTTTACCAGAGGACATTTGGATGTATTGGTCTCCTCTCTGAGAGTATTTGACAGTGTTGTTGTAGCTGTAGGTAATAACAACAGTAAGTCTGGTCTTTTTACAATTGATGAAAGGATAGAGATTATCAAAGAGTCCATTAGCAGTTTAAAAAATGTTGAGGTAAAATCTTACACCGGACTCACAATTGATTTTTGCAACAAAATAGAAGCAGGATTTATAGTAAGAGGAATCCGCTCTACAACTGACTTTGATTTTGAACAGGTGATTGCTCAGGCAAACTTTAAAATGTCTCCAAACATTCAGACTGTTTTTATTCCCTCAAGTGCTGAATGCTCTTTCATAACATCAACGGTTGTCAGGGATGTACTCTTAAATGGTGGTGATGCTTCAATATTTCTGGCATCCGGCATTGACCTCTCAAATAGAGTGAGGATCAAATAAAGAATGAAAATTAAATATTTATTTTTATCACTTCTTGTCTTTATTTCAAATGCTCTCACTGCTCAAAATCAGTTTAAAGAGAGTTCGGATTCATTATGGGCAAATATTGACAGAAGTATAACCAGATACCTTGCTTCGGTACCCGTTCATCCGGACTCCCTTATTCAGGCATCAGATAAATTAATTGAAGCCGGAAGCAAAAACAACATCTCTTCACACATAGCTTCAAGGTTGTTTTCAATCTTCAAAAACATAGATATCATGGGCTTAGAGAGTGTTGCCATACACATTGCCCAAAATTATTTTCTTAACGGAAAATTTAATCCTCCTGAAGGGATAGATATTATTGATTTAAAGCTCTACTCCGAGTTTAACAAGCACTCCTTAATTGGAATGAAAGCTCCTGAACTTAAATTGAAAGATTTAGATGGCAACGATATCTCTTTGGTATCCAAACTCGGATACAAATACACAATCCTCCTTTTCTTTGATGACAACTGCTCCCTCTGCAGATTAGAGCTACCACAAATAAAAGGCTTATCCGACTCACTTGAGGCCGATGGTGTTAAAGTATTTGCTGTCTATACCCACCCAGATACATCAAAATTAAGAGACTACATTTTCAAAGAGTTCAATACTATTCCCGCAAACTGGATTATTGCATCTGATCCCTCCTACTCAAGTGATTTTCAGAGATTATATAACGTTATCAAAACTCCTCAGGTCTTTCTTTTAGATAAGTCGGGGAAAATTGTTGGCAGAAATCTAAACACAGAATCACTTAAAGACCTTATTACCCGGCTTAACGAAAATGAAAAAGAGTTCGATGACCAGGCAAGAAGATTTGCAGCAGCTTACATGGAGGCGGTTAATTATGAAGACTCCATCTCCATAAAAGAGTCATTCGGAGAATTGTTCAAAAGACTCTCTTCGTTAGAGGACAAATCCATCTACAGAACAATGTTTTCATATATATATGAAGAGCTACTTTACTCAGATAATGAAGATAGAAGGCAAGCCTCTGTTATAGTTGCAAAGAGTTACATTATGCCATTCCTCTCCTTCTGGGAAGAGTCTGATTATCCAGGCGTTTGGGTACCATCAATGGTTAAAAGGACAATTGCAAACAGAATAGGAAATGAGTTCAAAGTGTCGTATCTATTAAACACAGAAGGCAGACGTGTTAAACTTGGAAAATCTTGCACAAAGTACACTCTTATCTATTTTACAGATCCTGATTGTGCATCTTGCAGACTCTACACAGAAAGAATTAAATCAGAGTACGCTATTCTTAAAAAATACAGGATTAAAGTTATTGGAGTATATCCCATGGGCACACCCGATAAGTCAAAACAATATAAGGATGAAAACTCTTTAGACTGGGAAATTTTATCTCCGGGGCCAGATAGATTTAACTCTGTTTTCTCAATTTACGAAGCTGAAAAAGTCCCTTCATCCATTTTAATTGATAAGAGAGGCAGAATAATTGCCAAAAATTTTGATTTTGCAACCATTAAAGATATAATTAAATGATTACCGGTAAATACAGGGAGTTTTACGAAACCCTCTCAAGAGAGATCCCAAAAGAGAGACTTCTTCACGATTCACTCAGCACCTTGGCATTTGGAACAGATGCCTCATTTTACAGACTAATTCCCAAGCTGGTGGTTAAAGTTGTTAACGAATCAGAGGTAGTAGCTACAATTAAAATTGCATCTCAGTTTGGTATTCCACTTACATTCAGAGCAGCTGGAACCTCCCTCTCCGGTCAGGCAATCACAGACTCTGTGCTCGTTGTCGCAACTCATGGATGGCAAGACTCCTCTGTTTTAGACAATGGTGCTAAAATAAGACTTCAAAGCGGAATTAGAGGTCAGCATGCAAACAATAAACTTTCCCGGTATGGACGGAAAATTGGTCCGGACCCTGCATCAATTGATGCTGCAATGATTGGAGGAATAGCAGCTAACAACGCCTCAGGAATGTGTTGCGGAACTGCAGAGAACTCTTACAAAACAATTGCAGATATCAGGGTGGTACTCCATGATGGAACAATTTTGGATACATCAGATAAAGCCAGTTGTGAAAACTTCAAACATTCGCATAAGGAACTTATTGAAGGAATTGAAAGTCTGGCTAAGCAAATAAAAGACAATAAAGAACTTAACGACAGGATTGTTAAGAAATTTAAAATAAAAAATACAACAGGCTATAGCCTTAATGCCCTGACTGATTACTCAGATGGAATTGAGATCATCAAGCACCTGATGATTGGATCTGAGGGTACACTGGGTTTCATTTCTGATATAACTTATAACACAGTTGTTGATCACAAGCATAAAGCACTGGCTTTAATCATTTATCCTACTATTGAATTAGCGTGCAAAGCAGTTCAGATTCTTAAGAAACAACCTGTCTATGCAGCCGAAATAATGGACAGGGCGGCAGTAAGGTCTGTTCAGTCAACAAAGGGAGTTCCGGAATATATAAAGACCATCTCTGCTAAAGCAGCTGCACTTCTTGTAGAGACAAGGGCAGAAGGCGAAGAGCTACTAAAAGAGAAAGTCTCTTTGATTACTGAAAGTATCTCATCAATAGAGACTGAACTTCCAATTAATTTCACCACAGATTCCAGACTTCAGGCCTCATTGTGGAAAATACGAAAAGAGACTCTGCCGACTGTTGCAGCGATGAGAGAGCTGGGGACTACACCAATAATCGAAGACATCTGTTTTCCAATTGAAAAACTAGCAGAGGGAACTCTTAAACTTCAATCACTATTTGAAAAATATAAATATGAGGAGGCAGTAATTTTTGGGCACTCTCTTGAGGGAAATCTACATTTTATGTTTAACCCTGATTTCTCCAGACAAGAGGATATTGACAAATACTCAGCATTTATGGACGATGTTGCAGATTTGGTTGTTAATGGGTACGATGGCTCTCTTAAGGCCGAACATGGTACCGGGAGAAATATGGCTCCTTATGTTGAGATGGAGTGGGGTGCCGAGGCCTATTCGATGATGAAAAAAATAAAAAAACTTTTCGATCCTAAAGAGATTCTTAACCCCGGAGTTATCCTTAATGATGATAAAAAGATTCACTTGAAAAATTTCAAGCCTCTGCCACCATCAAAAGAGGTTGT
>CAZPRX010000051.1:1320-7920 GCA_964588835.1 uncultured Muribaculaceae bacterium | reverse complement strand
AACCTGACAGTTAGTCCTCTGTTTGGCAACTCCTCCTCTCTGGACATTGCCCAGAAACCATCCTTCAGATAATCGTTTTCAACACTGCTGTGCGATTGAATCTGGCCAAATCCGCAATGGTGATTTGTTATTAAAAGTCCATCTCCTGAAATAAGTTCCCCTGTACATCCGCCACCAAAATGCACAATTGCATCTTTTAAGGAGGCTTTATTAATATCGTATAGGTCACTTGCAGTAAGTTTAAAGCCATTTTTTTTCATGTCATTAAACCGCTCTTTAATAAGTGAGGGAAGCCACATCCCCTCATCGGCCCTGATATTTGCAAAAGCAAGTGTTAAAAACAGAGTAAGAATTAGAAGTCTCTTCATTTTGTATAATTGATTATTATTTAACATTGTTTACAAAATTACTAAAATTTCTTACTTTTGAAGAAAAGAGGAAAATGAATAAGTTAGCCAAATTTATTGCCGGAATTGCCGGAGCGCTGGTAATTGCTTTTCTAGCCTGGTTCTTTGCTGACATCTTGATTTATATTCTTATTTCGGCTGTATTGTCTTTGATAGGGAAGCCTCTCATGATATATTTGTCAAAAATTAAAGTTAAGGGACATCCTCTCCCAATCACGTTCAATGCAACTATTACCCTTATTTTAATACTTGGACTCTTTTTCAGCTTTTTCTTTTTCATAACACCTCTGGTTGGGGACCTTATATCAATGGTTAGTTCTATGAATATGGATACTCTAAATGAGAAAATCAGTATTCCCTTGGCTAATTTTAACACCTATCTGCTAAACACTTTTCCTGGTCTTGCACCTGACTTTAAAATTGAGGATATCGTTTTTAAGGAGTTCCAAAATTTAGTGAATGCAGAGACTATTACAAATTTCTTCACATCTATTACTTCATTCCTTTTCGACTTTGCAATAGGTGTTTTTGTTGTCTCTTTTATTACTTTCTTTTTTTTAAAAGAGCAAGATATGTTTTCAAATATGGTGTTGGCTCTGTTTCCTGATAAATATGAAAGAAACGTCAGGAGAGCACTTGACTCTGTGTTTAATTTGCTTGCCAGGTACTTTATCGGAATATCAGTGGAAACAGTTCTCATTACAATTCTTAATGGCTTTGGTCTTTACTTTATTACAGGAGTTCACTTCTCAATGGCCATTGTTCTTGGTTTAATCTCCGGTATTCTTAATGTCATACCATATATAGGACCTTGGATTGGAGGAATAATAGGTGTTTTGATTTCTATGACTGAAATAGGACTCAATATTCCTGATGCAGGAGTAGTTATCATTACGTTAGCTTTGATTTTCTTTGTTACACATATGATTGATGTTTTTCTTTTTCAGCCTTACATCTACTCAAATAGTGTACAAGCTCACCCACTTGAAATATTCATTGTAATATTGATAGCCGCAAGTATTGGTGGTATTATTGGTATGCTTGTAGCAATTCCTGCATATACTGTAATTAGAGTATTTGCAAAAGAGTTCTTTTCTAATTTTAAGCTGGTGCAGAAGTTGACAAAAAAGATTGAATAACTTAGTCCGTCTAATGTTCAAATTATTAATAAAAAAAAGGGTGACCCAGAAGGCCACCCTTATTTTTATTAATAATGCAATATTATTGTTTGTTTGCTTCGAAAATAGCGTTGTATTTTTCGTAACCAGCTTTATAACTTTCTCCTTTTTCGCGGAAACGGAAGTAGATATTTTTAAGATATTCAGCAACTATAGCTTTAACATCTGAATCCTGGGCTACTGCATAAGCCTTTTCAAAAGGTTCAATAGCAGATTCTAGATATTCCTCAAGTTGTTTGAGCATTGCTTCATATTTTTTGTCATCCATTTCGTCAGCTGCTTTTGTTTGAATATCAACAGCTGTGTCATAATAAGTAGTTCCTACGGCAAATGAACCAAACACATAGGTAGGGTCCACCTCAACTGATTTTTTGTAGCAATCTATAGCTTTCTCCATGTTGTTGAGTTTCTTCCATACATTTCCTTCTGCATAATGCAAAGAGGCATTTGTTGGTTCATTTTCCTGTGCTTTTCTTATCAAATCAAGAACCTTGTTAGGATCATCATTTGTTTCAAGGTAAAGATTGATTAAAGAAACAAGAATACTTTGATTAAGAGGATATTTTGTAAACCCTGCCAGGAGTGTCTCTTTCGCCTTATCAGGATTCTCGATTTTTTTGTATGCTTCAGAAAGATTCGAGTAAAGATCTCCGTTTGAATCGAAGTTATTCTTTAATGCCATCTCAAAAAAGTTAATAGCTCTCTTAGCGTCACCATACATATTTGCAGTTAGTCCTGCATAATACATCATAATAGTATCTGCATTGTTGACAAGAGGATTTACACTTATAGCTGCAGCAGATTCAAAATGATCAGATGCAGATTTGTTATCACCAAGTGTATAACTATTCATACCTTCGTTATAGTGGCGAACTTTAAGCTGAAGTAGCCTGTCAGTAATGTCTTTGTTTTTGCTTCCGTTAGCTGTTTCAAGAGCCTTATCAAGTGATCCCATTGATTTTTTCAAAAGGTCACCATCCATATAAGGTTTTGTTACAACCCAGGCAGCCAAAGTGCCATCAGGTCCGTAAAATAAATCTTTATCTGAATATGAATCGACATTATAATTCACTCCATTGACTGTCCTGGTCTCGGAAGAGACAATTCGCTGATCCTTAAGGATAACCTTAAGTTCTAGCTGAGAAGCTCCGAGCCATACAGATTTAATAGGTGCATCATAAATAGCAGAGTAAGCATCTGACATCTTAAGCCATGTTGCAGGATTGGTTGCCTTTTTAGGATTATTGGAATCGTTTTGAGCCTTCTCTAAATCCTTGATTGCCTTTTCCGCATCTTTGTTTTGAGCGCCCAATGAGATTGATAATATCAATGTAAGGGCTAATAATAATTTTTTCATTGAGATTTCGATAATTTGATTAATCGTTGTTATTATTGTTGTCTTATTCTTCTGTTTCAACAGGTTTTTCTTCACTCTTGTTAACTCGGCAAACAGCAGCTATCATATCTCCCTCCCTAAGGTTAATGAGTTTGACACCTTGAGTTGCCCTGCCTGCTACTCTAATATTCTCTACAGCAACTCTGATAGTAATTCCGGACTTATTAATAATCATCAGGTCATTCTCGTCGGTTACATCTTTTATTGAAATAAGTGCTCCGGTTTTCTCGGTAATATTTATTGTCTTTACCCCCTTTGCACCTCTGCTTGTAATTCTGTAATCCTGAAGGTCCGATCTTTTTCCGAATCCGTTCTCGCTAACTACCAGAATATGCTTCTCTTCGCTCTCCTTATTAGTTGTATCTACACAAATCATACCAATCACCTCATCCTTATCTGATATGTTGATTCCACGTACTCCGGATGCTGTTCTTCCAATGGCTCTTACATCCTCTTCTTTGAATCTGACACATTTTCCATCTCTTGCAGCAAGAAGAATATCACAGTTACCATTTGTTAATACTGCCTCCAGTAGTTCATCGTTGTCCCTGATAGTTATAGCATTGACACCATTTGTACGAGGTCTTGAATAGGCTTCCAGTGAAGTTTTTTTAACAATACCACGTTTTGTAGCCAGAATTATGAAATTCGAGTTTATATAGTCCTCGTCATTAAGTTTCTTAACATTAATATATGCTTTTACCTTATCGTTAGCATCAATATTCAGCACATTTTGGATTGCTCTTCCCTTTGATGCTTTTGACCCCTCCGGAACTTCGTAAACCTTGAGCCAGAAACATCTGCCGTTTTGAGTAAAAAACAGCATGGTACTATGCATGTTTGCTACATAAATATGCTGTATGAAATCCTCGTCACGTGTAGTACTACCCTTTGCTCCTACCCCTCCACGATTCTGAATTCTGTACTCTGCAAGCGGAGTTCTTTTAATGTATCCTAAATGAGAAATGGTTATAACTACATCTTCATCCGGATAAAAATCTTCTGGATTGAAATCCTCTGATGATGGTTGAATCTCAGTCCTTCGCAGATCTCCAAACTTGTTCTTTAGGTCTGATAACTCATCCTTAATAATTTGCATTTGAAGGGCAACATCAGCAAGAACCTCCTTAAGATGATTTATAATTCTTACTAATTCATCATACTCGGCCTGTAGTTTTGATCTCTCTAGACCGGTTAGCTGTCTTAGTCTCATTTCAACAATTGCAGTTGCCTGAATCTCAGAAAAAGAGAATCTCTCAATTAATCTGTTCTTGGCCTCATCAACTGTTTTAGATTCCCTTATTAATGAAATTATCTCGTCAATATGATCTAGTGCTTTCAAAAGAGCCTCTAAAATATGAGCTCTCTTTTCTGCTTGCTCCAGTTCGAATTTAGCCCTTCTTACAACTACATCATGTCTGTGTCTGATAAAGTACTTAATGATCTGTTTTAAGTTGAGCAACCTTGGTCTTCCATCAACAAGAGCAATATTATTAACTGAGAAGCTTGACTGGAGTTGAGTATATTTGTAAAGAGTATTAAGAACAACATTTGCAACTGTTCCTATCTTGAGTTTAATAACGATCCTCATACCCCTTCTGTCACTCTCATCATTGATGTAAGCAATCCCCTCCACTCTCTTCTCCTCAACAAGTTCGGCAATTTTTTCAATCAATTCCCGTTTGTTCACCATGTATGGAATTTCAGTAACTACAATAGTCTCTCTTCCACTGTCGCTTACTTCAATTTCTGTTTTTGCCCTTACAACAACTCTTCCCTTACCTGTCTCAAAAGCATCTTTAATGCCTTGTATTCCAATAATAATCCCACCTGTAGGGAAGTCAGGACCTTTAATGTATTGTAAAAGTTCCTCAGTTGTTATTTCGTTATTGTCAATATAGGCAGAAATGGCATCAACTACTTCTCCGAGATTGTGAGGAGGCATATTTGTGGCCATACCGACTGCAATACCGGATGCTCCGTTAAGGAGCAATAGTGGCGCTTTCGCAGGAAGTACAGTGGGTTCCTGAAGTGAATCGTCAAAATTGAGCTTAAAGTCAACTGTGTTTTTATCAAGATCCGCAAGGACCTCTTCAGCAATCTTCTTGAATCGTGCTTCGGTATACCTCATGGCGGCGGCAGAGTCTCCGTCAATAGAGCCAAAGTTACCCTGACCATCTACCAGCATATACCTCATACTCCACTCCTGTGCCATCCTCACCATAGCTTCGTATACGCTTGAGTCTCCGTGCGGGTGAAACTTACCCAGGACCTCTCCTACGATACGTGCTGATTTTTTATGTGAAGCACCAGATGTGAGACCAAGTTCAGACATCCCAAACAGCACTCTTCTGTGAACAGGCTTCAATCCGTCTCTAACATCAGGTAGTGCACGCGAAACAATCACAGACATCGAATAGTCGATGTATGCGCTTTTCATTTCGTCCTCTATGTTGATTTTAATTATTCGTTGGTTATTTTCAGACTCTTGCATCATTGTAGATTAAACTTTCCTTGAAAAAAATGAGGTGTAAAATTAGGAATAAAAAATAGATTGAACAAATTGAAATTCTATTTGTCTAAATTGAGTAAATTTGCACATTATTCCACAATTATACGATGAATCTTATATTATCAAACGAACTTAATGAAATAATCTCTTACAGCAGAGAGGAGGCAATGAGAATGGGCAGTTACACCATAAGTGTAGATCACCTGTTGCTGGGGATTATCAGGCATCAGGATAATGCTGCTTTTGAGGCTATTGTAACATTTGGCCTCAACTACAAGGTGCTCAAATCAAAAATTGAAGAGCAATTAAAAAGCGGACAGGTTGTCCCATTTGAACAGGCTGAAAAGCTCAACCTCTCAAAGGGAGCTGAAAGTGCGCTGAAAATAATGTACCTTGAGGCTAGATCGCTTAAAGAGTCCAAACCCGGACCTCTTCATCTTTTTTTGGCTATTCTCAGAAGTGATGAGGGAGTAGGAATGGCCATACTAAGAGAGCATAGCATGACATACGAAAGAGTCAAAGATCTAATTAGAGGCAAAGATTCCGGTAAACCACTCTCCGGGCCCGGTTTTGAGGACACATATAATGTGAGTCAGGATGCTGAGGGAGATGGTCGGGTAAGACCTGCTAGGTCATCTAAACCTCAAAGCGATACTCCTGTACTTGACAGCTTTGGTTTTGATCTAACCGCAGCTGCAACAGAGGGTAAATTAGACCCCGTAGTAGGCAGAGATAAAGAGATTGAACGACTCGCTCAAATACTCGGCAGAAGGAAGAAGAACAACCCAGTATTGATTGGTGAGCCGGGAGTTGGAAAATCGGCTATAGCTGAGGGACTTGCTCTAAGGGTTGCTCAGAGAAAGGTTTCAAGGGCCTTGCTAAATAAAAGAATTATTACTCTTGATATTGGTTCCATAGTTGCAGGAACTAAATACAGAGGTCAGTTTGAAGAGAGGATGAAATCAATCTTAACTGAAATAACAAAGAATCCTGACATCATTCTCTTCATTGACGAACTTCATACTTTAGTGGGTGCAGGTGGAGCTTCGGGCTCACTTGACGCCGCAAATATGTTAAAGCCTGCTCTTTCCAGAGGAGAGATACAAT
>CAZPRX010000051.1:0-1310 GCA_964588835.1 uncultured Muribaculaceae bacterium | reverse complement strand
AGAGCACATAGAAAAAGATGGTGCACTTGAGAGGAGATTTCAAAAAATAATGGTTGATCCTACAGATTTTGAGGAGACTCATGTCATACTTCAAAATATCAAGGAGAGATATGAAAAACACCATAATGTCAAATACACAGATGAAGCTCTTATCGCATGTATAAGATTATCTCAGAGATATATCACTGACAGATGCTTACCTGACAAAGCAATTGATGCTCTTGATGAAGCCGGTTCCAGGGTTCACTTGATGCACCTTAAGGTACCTGACTTCATTTCAGCAATTGAAAAGGAGATTGAACCAATTAGAGTTGAAAAGCGATTGGCCGTAAGTCAGAGTCTGTATGAAAAAGCTGCGCAACTAAGAGATCTTGAAAAACAGAAACTTGAAGAGTTAGAACTTGCCCAGAAGTCTTGGAATGAAGAGCAGAATCTTCATCCACAGGTTGTTGATGAGAATGATGTCGCTGAAGTATTGTCTATGATAACCAGCGTCCCTATACACAAACTTGCTGAAAAAGAGGGAGATAAACTTGCCAAAATGGGCGATAACCTCAAAAAAAGGCTTATAGGACAAGACGAAGCAGTTGACAAGATAGTAAGAGCAATCCAGAGAAACAGAGCAGGTTTAAAAGACCCTAATAAGCCAATAGGAAGTTTCCTTTTTCTTGGGCCTACCGGAGTTGGTAAAACACAATTGGCAAAAATACTCACGGAGTATCTCTTTGATTCTGTCGATAACCTTATAAGAATTGACATGAGTGAGTTTATGGAGAAGTTTGCAGTAAGCAGGCTTATTGGTGCTCCTCCTGGATATGTGGGTTATGAAGAGGGTGGCCAGTTAAGCGAAAAGGTAAGAAGAAGACCCTACTCAGTTGTACTCCTCGATGAGATTGAAAAAGCTCATCCGGATATTTTTAATCTGCTTCTTCAGGTTATGGATGAAGGCCGGCTTACTGACAGCAACGGCAGACACATTGATTTTAGAAATACCCTTATGATTCTAACATCCAATATTGGAAGCAGAGAGGTAAAAGACTTTGGTGCTGGGCTTGGTTTTTCCAATGCAACAAAGCGTAATGTAAACGATAATACCAAACATATTATTGAAAAAGCTTTGAAAAAGACGTTCTCTCCTGAGTTTTTGAACAGACTTGACGAACAGATACTATTCAACACTTTGGGTAGAGAAGATTTATGCAAGATTATCGATATTGAGCTTGATGACCTTTTCAAAAGAATCATCAACGCAGGTTATAGTTTGGTTATCACAGAAAAAGCCAAACAGATTGTTGCAGAAGAGGGATATG
>CAZPRX010000050.1:0-7937 GCA_964588835.1 uncultured Muribaculaceae bacterium | reverse complement strand
TCGCGCCGGGTTTGGGAGGGCAAAAGTAATACTTTTTTGTGATGTGACAAATTTCCGGTTGCGAATTGTCAATTTTTGTTATTGGAAATGGTCTTATTTTTTATGTTTGAGTCACAGGCGTGGGTGTGACGAACCTCCATCATCTTTATTATGTGCTAGTTACAAAATATATTTTTCTGATTCCGCTAAATTTAAATTTTTCAACATTCTGTCAATCAGCTCTATAGAGATTCGTCCCACCCAACACAGCAACCTCTGAAACGCACTTTCCGGCCGAAGGTCGTATAAACTGCGCAGCACCATATAAATCAGCGGAAGGCTTATTTCCGGAACATCAGGACGCTGGCCCAGCACTCTATTCCCTCTTCTCTGCCTACGAAACCGAGTTTTTCTGTGGTGGTGGCTTTTATGGAGATGTTGTTTATGTGGGTCTGAAGTACTTCTGCTAATGTGGCTCGCATCTCAGGTATGTATGGGCCTATCTTGGGGCGCTGGAGGGCGATGGTTATGTCGCAATTGCCCAGGGTCCACCCTTGTTCTGAGGCGAGTTGGATTGCTTTTTTCAGGAGGATTTTGCTGTCAATTCCTCTGAATTCATCAGATGTGTCTGGAAAGTGTTTGCCGATGTCGCCCAGGGCGAGTGCGCCGAGGATGGCGTCACAAAGGGCGTGGATGGGGGTGTCTCCGTCTGAGTGGGCAACGCAGCCTTTTTCGTGGGGAATTTTAATCCCGCAAATCCACAGTGGGAGTCTGGGTGCGAGGCTATGAACGTCATAACCGTTGCCGGTTCTGAAGGGAGGGTAAGTAGTTTCTTCAGTTTTCATATCAAGACAAAACTAGAAAATTAATTATTGTTATCTTTGTGTAAATATAACAAAAGAGAGGCAATGGCTTTATTTAATTTCTTTAATGTACCCAGGCACAGGTCTTTTAATTACCAGCCACGCTACTACGACCCCAAGAAGGAGGAGCTGGAGGGCAGAATTAAGGCTGCTGAGGGTCGCAATGATGTCCACATCATTGGAAGCCATATCCGCGGAAAGATACAGAAGGCGGTTTATGAGGGGAGAAAGAGTGCCATGTCTCCCATGATTTCAAGAATTATTATTCTTGTCTCTATACTGGCTATGATGGCTGTGGTGTACTTTTTTGCTGACGCACTGAGCAACTTTTTTAAATAGATTGCGTTAGATATATAACAATTATGCTCAAAATACTTCCGGGACATGTTTCTAACCTGATTGCTGCGGGGGAGGTGGTTCAAAGACCTGCTTCTGTGGTTAAGGAGCTAATGGAGAATGCTGTGGATGCAGGGGCTACTGAAATTAAGGTGGTCATTAAGGACTCAGGCAGGACTCTTATTCAGGTTGCCGATAATGGTTCGGGGATGTCGCGTGAGGATGCTGTAATGGCTTTTGAGAGACATGCAACATCCAAAATATCCGAGATTGAAGATCTAGAACTACTTGATACATTTGGATTTCGTGGTGAGGCGCTCGCCTCAATAGCCTCTGTCGCAGAGGTTACTCTCCGCACACGTAGATATGAGGATGAAACCGGGACTGAGGTAAAAATTGCCGAGTCTAAGGTAAACTCTGTAAGTCATGTTGCTGCGCCTGTAGGCTCCCTATTCTCTGTAAGAAACCTATTTTATAACATACCGGCAAGGCGGAAATTTCTTAAGTCCGACGCTGCTGAGTACCGCCAGATATTGGCTGAGTTTACCAGAGTAGCTCTGACAAGGCCTGATCTCTATTTCCACTTTACAAATAACGGAACAGAGGTGTACAATCTTCCACCTGCAAATCTTCGTCTGAGAATACAGGGAATTCTTGGAAGAGAGCTTGGCAAGGAGTTGGTTGAAATATCTGTTGATACAACTATAGTCAAGATTAAGGGGTACATAGGGAAACCGGAGGATGCTCGTAAAACTCCGGGGAATCAGTTCTTCTTTGCAAATGGCCGATTCTTCAGAAGCCCATATTTCCAGAAGGCTGTGCTTAAGGCTTATGAAAATCTAATTCAGGATGGGCATCTTCCATCTTTTTTCATCTTTCTTGAGGCTGAACAATCCAGAATTGATGTAAACATCCACCCATCCAAGACTGAGGTTAAGTTTGAGGATGACTTTGCCATATTTGACATCTTGCACAGTGCGGTAAGAGAGTCGCTGGGGCGGAACTCATTTATGCCGAGCATAGATTTTGATCAGGAGGGTGCGCCTGAGATACCTAAAGTTAAAAGTGGCTATTGGGTACCACCGCCTAAAATTGACTACGATCCTCTTTTCAACCCTTTCCTGGAGGAGAAAAAAACTGAGCAGGAACCTCTTTTTAAGGAGCAACCTGTGGTTCAGAAACCTGTACTACAGGTGGGGAGCAGATATATAGCAACAACTATCAAATCCGGTCTGATGATTATTGACATTATCAGGGCTTGGGAGAGAATACTGTTTGAAAGATACATAAAGTCTCTTAGTGCTGAATCTGTTGAGATACAGAAGGTACTTTTTCCTTTAGAACTAAATCTCAGCGAGACACAAAAATCTGTAGTGGATGAAAATAGTGCACGTATTTTGCAGCTGGGTTTTGAGATACAGAGGAGTGAGGGAGACGTTTATATGCTCACCGGAATTCCTGACAGTTTTTCAGAAGAGATGGATAGTGCAGACAGACTTGCCGATACACTAATAAACATACTTCCAGAGGGAAAGGGAAATATCGGCGCCGAGATAAGGGAGCGGATAGCCTCAACACTTGCGGCCGCCGGGGCCAGACAAAAGAGCGGGCTAATGAGTAACATGGAGTCCAGATCTCTTGTTGATGCACTCTTTGCCTGCACAGATCCCACAACATCTCCATCAGGATACTCTACAATAACAATGCTCCCTGTTGAGGAGATAGAGGGCAGAATGTCTTTTTAATAATTTAACGATAACACTTTTAATATGATACCATACAGAGGAGGCGGCTTTTTCACATCACTTCCGCCGGTTATAAAAAATCTGCTGATTATTAATGCATTAATGCTGGTAATCACCTATTTCGCAGAAGATTTCATGTACGGAACATTCTCCCTGTTCTTTTTTGAATCAGAGTTATTCCGTCCGTTTCAATTTGTCACCCACATGTTTATGCACGGAGGGATTTTTCACCTCTTCTTTAACATGTACTCCCTGGTAATTTTTGGGGTTGTTCTTGAACATGTGTGGGGCAGTCAGAAATTTTTCCTTTACTACATGGTTACAGGCCTGGGTGCTGCAGCTCTGCATTCACTAGTACTCTGGATTGACTACTCTTCGAAGGTAGCCGCATTTGAAGCCGGGAATCAGTATGCTCTTCAAAATATCCAGACACTTCTGACAACACCTACCGTAGGTGCCTCAGGAGCTGTTTACGGAGTCCTTCTGGCATACGGAATGTTATTCCCGAACAATGTACTTCAGCTTATCTTCCCTCCAATTGCCCTTAAGGCAAAATGGTTTGTATTGATATTCGGAGCACTGGAGCTGTGGCTTGGAATATCAAACACAGGTGGTAACATTGCCCATTTTGCACACCTGGGTGGAATGCTCTTTGGATTCATTCTTATCAAATACTGGAAAAAGAATAACAAAATGTACTTTTAATGGCAGGAAAAAAAAGAAAATCCGGCAACAATAAAGCCCCAACAGGACGCTCTCCGTGGCCACTGGCTCTGCTTTTCAGACTAGCTCTGATTGTGGCTGCAGGCATGCTTGTCCTGTCCTATCTGTCGGTTTTCATAAACCCTTCCATTGTCTCTTTTCCGCTTTTCTTTGGGCTCTATTTTATCCCGATTCTTTTTGTAAATGTTTTTCTGCTGATTCTCGGTATGTTTCGCAGAAGCGCAGCCACATGGATTACCTTTTTCGCACTGCTTCCATCTCTTCTTTTTGCCGATATGTTTATCAACTGGGGAGAATCAAACAGTGAGAATGAGGGGCTCTCCCTAAAGATAATGACCTACAATGTAGGCATGTTTGCCCACAATAAAGACAAGGATCGTGAAGATGTTATGGGAGAGATTGCTGAGTTTACAGACGAAATCAGACCAGATATAATCTGCTTTCAGGAATTCTACATCAAAGACACCAGCTTGATAAGAGTTCTTTTTAATGAATACCCCCATAAAAGTTGCCATTTCTACAAACTCAAGAGCGGAAGCCGATTTGGAAACATTACACTAAGCCGCTTCCCTATAAAAGAGTCCGGTAAAATAACTTTCAAAGGGAGTACAAATCTTTGCATTTACAGCGATATTGATCACTACGGCAGAGATGTAAGAATATATAATACACATCTTGAATCTCACAGCATCTCTTTCACATCACTGGTTAAAAGAATTTCTCATAGTGAAAAGATGTCCGATGAACTTGTAGAGGTTCATGATAAGATGGCTTACACATTTAAAAGGCGCTCCAGGCAGGTGGATACTATTGCAACTCACTCATCAACAAGCAATATCCCCGCTGTCATATGCGGAGACTTTAACGACACCCCTATGTCCTATACCTACCATATTCTTTCAAACGGACGGGAGGATACCTTTAGGGAGTCCGGCAAGGGGATGAGTGCAACTTATGGGAGTTTGTGGCCGATGCTTAGAATTGACTACATTCTCTACCCTTCAGAATGGTGGTCAATGAGTCATATAACCCCAAAGGTAAAATGGTCAGACCACTATCCTGTAATTACAGAACTGATAATACCATAAAGAGATGATATCAAAAGAAAGAGATCTTAGAAAAGCTGTTGAGGAGGCCGTTAAGGTGCTCCGCGAAGGTGGCGTAATCCTCTACCCTACAGATACAGTATGGGGACTTGGTTGCGATGCTACAAACCCGGTGGCTGTAGATAAAATATTCAAAATTAAAAGGAGAGAAGAGAGCAAGAGCCTTATCATGCTTGTAGACGGACCAGATATGCTTTCCAGATACATTAAAGAGGTTCCTGATGTTGCCTGGCAAATTCTTGAGGTAAATGACAAACCACTGACAATCATATACCCGGGAGCCGAACGTCTGGCTGCAAACGCACTTCCGGAGGAGAAAACAGCAGCCTTCAGAATTCCGGACCATCAGTTTTGTCAGGCTTTGATAAGACGGTTTGGAAGACCGATTATATCCACATCCGCAAACATATCGGGTTCAGCTGCCCCCTCTCTGTTTGAGTCAATATCAGTTGAGATTATTGAAGCAGCAGACTGGGTTGCAGACAACTCTTTCGAAGCAGGCTCTACCGGCAAACCATCATCCATTATTATGCTTGGTCTGGGTGGAGAGGTGAAAATAATCAGAGAATAAATTTAATAACGAGATATGTTACCATACTTACTACTGATTCTGGGCTTTGTCGTACTCATTTTTGGAGCCGACTATCTGGTTAAGGGGGCCTCTTCAATAGCGAAAAAACTGAAAATTTCCGATTTAATCATCGGTTTGACAGTTGTTTCATTCGGCACATCTGCCCCTGAGCTGGCGGTAAATATTATGGCCTCCAGTGGAGGATCTCCCGGAATGGCAGTTGGAAATGTTGTGGGTAGTAATATTTTTAATCTGCTCGTAATTGTTGGATTGGCTGCGATGTTAAGACCTATCAGTCTTCAGAGGTCACTGGTGAAAATTGAGATTCCATATGCTATCCTTGCCGCATTTGTACTAATTGCTGTTGCCGGTGATGAGTTCCTTGGAGAGGGCACAGGAATAATCTCAAGGGCAGACGGAATTGTTCTTCTACTCTTTTTTGCAATTTTCTTGTACTACATCTTTCTATCGGCAAGGAATGGACAAATTAGTCCCGATGACGCTCCCAGGGAGGAGAAAACTTACCCTGTTTTGCTCTCAGTACTATTTGTAGCAGGAGGTCTTGGTGCTCTTGTTTTTGGAGGTGATCTCATTGTAGAAAATGCAACCAAGCTGGCCCTGGGGTGGGGAATGAGTGAGACAGTAATCGGCCTGACAATTGTTGCAGCAGGCACTTCACTGCCTGAACTTGCCACAAGCCTCATGGCTGCATACAGAGGTAACAGCGAAATAGCTATAGGAAATGTTGTGGGAAGCAACATTTTTAACATATTTTTTATTCTGGGAATCTCTGCAAGCATAACTCCTCTCCCTTTTGCAATGGCAAATATGACAGATGTAGTGATCTCGGCAGCTGCTACCATACTCGTCCTTGCACTAGCTTTCAGAGGAAAGGGCACAATGATAGACAAGAGAGAGGGAGCACTTCTCTTCTTGCTCTACATAGGTTATGTAACTTGGTTGTTAACTGCGTCTTGACAAAAAATACATTGCAGATATAGCAGCTACTGCTGCCGTCTCTACCCTAAAACGGGACTCTCCCATAGTGAAGTCCCTGAACCCTTTCTCAATAGCCATTTTAACCTCTTCCGGAGAGAAGTCACCCTCCGGCCCTATCAGTATCAGGGCTCTTTTCTTGCCTTCAACAGGTTCAATTAAATCAATTATGGTAGTGAGTTCACTCCGCTCACCTGTGTTGCAATGGCCTATTAGCTTTACTCCATTAAAGTTTGCAACTGAATCAGAATTAAGGAACTCTCTGAGGCTTATGGTCTCATCAAGAAGAGGCATGGTAGTTTTTAGTGATTGCTTAAGAGCAGAGAGAATAACCCTCTCTCCCCTTTCGCGTTTAAAGATTTTTCTCTCTGAGTGATCTCCTATTACCGGCGTAATCCGGTCTGCACCAAATTCGACCGCCTTCTCCAGAAACCACTCATATCTGTCCAGACTTTTTGTGGGAGCAACTGCTACGTGCAGATAGTATGGTCTCTCGTCTCTCTTGAGAGATTGAGAGATTATGTTAAGCTTACATAACTTTCCTTTGACATCTGATATCTCTGCCTCATAAAGACTTCCGGCACCATCTGTAAAAGTGATTTTATCTCCCCTCTTATGCCTTAATACTTTTAGGCAATGGGTGCTCTCCTGTTCGTCAAGTGTAGCGGAAGAGCCTTGAATATCGTTTGTGAAAAAGAGTTCCATAGCAAGGGCAAATATAGGAAAAAAGGTTATTTTTGCCTTATGAAAACCCATTCACAAAGATATGTAGCACTTGATGTGCTCAGAGGAATGACTGTTGCAGGAATGATTCTTGTCAACAATCCCGGAAGCTGGTCTAAGATTTTTGCTCCTCTGCGCCACGCTTCGTGGCACGGATGCACCCCCACAGACTTAGTCTTCCCATTCTTCCTCTTTATTGTTGGAGCTGCTCTCTCCTTCTCTTTCGCAAAATATGGAGATGGAATTGATGCCAAATCACTAGGAAAACTGGTAAAAAGAGCTGCTCTGATTTTTCTCACAGGTCTGCTTCTGAATGCTTTTCCTTTTTATCCAACTTCACCGGATTCGGCATTGAGTTTTGGTGAAAACTATATGAACTACATAGGGTCTGTCCGGATAATGGGGGTTCTTCAAAGGATTGCCCTTTGCTACTTAGTAGGTGGTGCCCTTGCGTTATGGCTGAGAAAACCAGGCAAAATAGCTTTGGGAATGGCTGCTCTGATGATTGTTCATGTGGCAATTCTTGTCATATTTGGAACAGGAGATCCATTTTCTCTGGAGGGAAATATATCAGGGTCAATAGATGTAGCCATTTTTGGCGACAAGCATATATACCACGGATTCGGCAAGCCATTTGATCCTGAAGGGATTCTTGGTGGTTTATCAGGCTCGGCAACAGTCCTGCTTGGATTTACAATCGGCGGCCTCATTAGAAAGGCAACCAATAAAAGTGATGCTGTAGCTCAGCTATACACAATAGGGTTACTCTCTCTGGGAGCAGGAGTGATTATGAGCATATTTATCCCTATAAATAAGCCACTTTGGACACCATCTTATGTCTTTTACGCAGGCGGCTGGTCTATTCTGATGCTCGCATTATTTATATATTTTATAG